>JBGSHQ010000092.1:0-13378 GCA_041752095.1 Bdellovibrionia bacterium | reverse complement strand
TACGACTGGAATTGCTGTTGGGTATTACGATCAAACGGCAACAAAAGTGAAGTATAATTATGTGACTGATCCGACTGCAGCTCCGAGCACATCGTTCGCAGTTTCAGGAGCCATCCAGGGCGAAGGATTATCGGTTAAGTTAAACACTTCGACGGGTAAGCCTGCGATGTCCTACTACGATGTACCGAATAATAGGGTGATCTATAACGTGTGCTCAGGAACACCGTCTGGATGTCTAACGACAGGATGGTCACCGAGTTTCATCGAAACTTTAGCAGGTGTATCGACAGTACCAACGGGAGCAACGGGTAGCCGACAGCTCCTTTCAGCAGATCTGACTTTCGATGCAAACGGTTATGCGGTGATTAACTACTTAACTGGAGTGACAACACTCGCAAATCTTTACCGAAGCGTAAATTATACAGGAAGTTTTGTTTCTTCTATTCTTCACGCAAGCCAGAACGCGAACATCACGGGTGCAGCAGCAGTGAACTTCGCTGTTCCTGGATACGGAATCCGCTCGGTTCGAACAAGTCTTGGAAATTTGACGTCGATTTATGTAGGTCCAGGAAACTGGCTCTATAGTTCAAGCTGCGGAGATTAAGAAGTATGGCAATTTCACTCGGTCAGTTACTCCAGACGATGGTGCAAAACGGAGGTTCCGATCTTCACGTCGCCGCGATGTCGCCACCGATGATCCGAGTGCGTGGAGATATGGTGAAACTGAACGTTCCACCGATCCAGCCGGCAGAAGTCGAACAAATGATTTTTGCCACCCTCACCGAAACCCAGCGCGTCACCTTCGTTAAAGAACAAAACATCGATTACTCATTTAAAGCTCCGGGCATCGGGATTTTCCGGGTAAATATTTTCTATCAGCGTAACGGCGTTTCGTTCGTCATGCGTGTTCTCACCGAGAGTCCACCCGAAATCGACAAATTAAATTTGCCTGCGATTTGTAAAACGGCGTGCTCCTATTCGAACGGACTCGTTCTCGTCACCGGCCCTACGGGATCGGGTAAGTCGACGACGCTTGCTGCGATGCTAAATTACATTAACCAGACGACGAAGGGTCACATTCTTACGCTCGAGGATCCGATCGAATTTCAGCACGAGAGTAAGATGGGAATGGTGAACCAACGCGCACTCGGTGCTCACTTTCCGACTTTCGCCTCAGCGATGAAAGCCGCGCTCCGAGAAGACCCAGATGTGATTCTGATCGGGGAGATGCGAGACGCCGAAACCGTCGCACTCGCCTTAAAGGCAGCAGAAACGGGTCACCTCGTTTTCTCGACTCTTCACACGAACTCCGCTTCGAAAACAGTCGACCGAATTATTAATACTTTTCCTGCCGAAGAGCAGCCACAAATTAGAACCGTTCTTTCTGAAACACTTAAAGTCGTCATCGCACAGCGCCTGATTCCATCAGCCGATAAGAAACGCCGAATCGGTATGCACGACATTCTCGTAAACACCTCAGCAGTGGGTAACCTTATCCGCGAGGGAAAAACATTTCAGCTGACAAGCGCTATGCAGACGGGTCGTAGGGACGGAATGCAGGTGTTTGAGCAAGTTTTAATGGATCACGTTAAAAAAGGGGATGTGACCGGAGAAGATGCGTGGGAACACGCCGGCGATAAAGCTCCGTTTGCACAGTGGGCCCCGAAACAGGAAGCGACCAACGTGAATATGACTGGACCGATCGGAGCAAATGGAATGCCGACGAGTGGGCCGGCGCAGGCTGCTCCAGGGACTCCCGCGCCAGCAGCAGCCCCAGCGGTTAAAAAGGTAGCGTAATGAATTACTGCGCGGTCGCAGGAACCGGAATCTGATTCTCAGGCAGAACAAGCGCCTGCTTTTCAGAGTGGGTTTTATAGGCGGTAAAGACCGCGCCGCCAAAACTGACGACAACTCCGGCAACACAAACGATAACGATAGCTTGGAGACGTTTTAATTCCTGCATAGGTAAGGGTCTAATCCTAAAGGATTCCTAACACAAGATGCAATGCGTTAGAGTACACTCGGGCCTTATGTGTCGCCTGTATCGTTTTCTCATTCTTTTTAACCTCTGTGCGTATTCTTACGCTCACTCTGCGGTCATTTCCATTAACGGTGCTGGCGCTACTTTTCCTTATCCACTCTATTCAAAATGGTTTTCTGAATACGCGAAGATCGATACGGGTGTGGAAATAAATTACCAATCAATCGGATCGGGTGGGGGAGTTCGCCAGCTCCTCGAAAACACCATCGACTTTGGAGCGAGCGACGCTCCGATGAAGGACGAACAGCTCGAAAAAGCAAAAATTCACATCTACCATTTCCCGACCGTACTCGGTGCAGTCGTTCTGACTTATAACCTTCCAGGCGTCGAGCAAGATTTACGTTTGAACCCCGAAGTGGTTTCAGATTTATTTTTAGGGAAAATTATTTACTGGAATGACCCAAAGATTATCGCCATTAACCCAGGAATTTCTTTACCCGATACCCCCGTAATGATTGTCCACCGTTCGGATGGGAGTGGAACGAGCGCCGTTTTCACCGATTATCTGTCTAAAATCAGTCTCGAGTGGAAATCGAAAGTGGGCTCTGGACCTGCTGTGAAATGGCCGCTCGGAATTGGTGGTAAAGGGAATGAAGGCGTAACCGGCTTTGTTAAAAATTCGCCGGGAGCACTCGGATATGTCGAACTCCTTTATGCAGAAAAAAATCATCTGAAAGTCGCTCTCCTTAAAAACGCTGATGGAAATTTTATCAAACCCGATGCATCTTCGATTACTGAAGCGGCGGCAGGATTTTTAAAAGAGATGCCAAAAGACTTCAGAGTTTCAATCACGAATGCAAAAGGTAAAAACGCGTATCCGATCTCTTCGTTTACTTACTTACTGATTTATAAAAAAATGGTTCAAGCCAAGGGAAATAAATTAAAATCTTTTCTAAACTGGTCGTTAGGAGATGGGCAGAGAATGGCAGCCAGCCTCTTTTATGCCCCTTTACCGGACTCCCTGATCGTTAAAATTCGCGCCCAGCTGAAAGAGATTGATTAATGAACTCTTACAGTGGGGATCGCCGTTTTCAGAACTTTCTCCGTGTACTCTCTTCGCTCGTCATTATCGTTCTCGTTTTGATTACGATCTACCTCGTAAAACTTTCTTGGCCTGCGATTGCGAAATTTGGCCCCTCTTTTTTCTGGCAAACAGACTGGGATCCAGTGAAGGAGCAATTCGGAGCGGGCGCCTTTATTTTTGGTACCGTTTTTTCATCTCTCCTTGCCCTACTGATTGCTGTTCCACTCAGTATTTCAGTCGCCCTTTTTCTGACCGAGCTTGCGCCGAAGCGGGTAGCGGGCGTTATCGGTTTTATGGTCGAAATGCTTGCTGCCATTCCATCAGTCGTTTACGGGCTTTGGGGAGTGTTTTTTCTAGCGCCTCTGCTTCGCCTTTATATTCAGCCTTTTCTCGGACGAAATTTTGGATGGTTCTTTCTGTTTCAGGGGCCCCCCTATGGAATTGGGATGTTCGCAGCGAGTGTCATCCTTGCGATCATGGTGACTCCGACAATTACTGCGATTTGCCGCGAAATTTTTAAAGCTGTGCCAGAGACCCAGCGCGAGGCTGCACTCGGACTCGGTTCTACGAAATGGGAAATGATCACTCTTGCTGTGGTGAAGAGCTCATGGTCAGGAATTTTTGGTGCTTCGATCCTAGGGCTCGGTCGTGCTTTAGGCGAAACGATGGCAGTGACGATGCTGATTGGAAATCGAAATGAGATTTCAGCATCACTCTTTGCGCCTGGTCAGACGATGGCATCTGTTATTGCGAATGAATACGCAGAGGCAGGCTCAAATATGCACGTCGCTGCTCTAGCCTATGTGGGGCTCGCACTTTTTGTGGTTTCCTTCTTGGTGAACCTCATTGCACGACGAATTGTGGTGAGGCTGCGCTCATGAATACAGAAGCCCTCTCTGAAGCTCTCTATGCAAAACTCGATCGAAGACGGATGTGGAAAAATCGCATCTGTTTAGGACTCCTTGGGTTTGCCTCGCTCGTAGCCATTCTCCCTCTTCTTTTTATTCTTTATTTTGTTTTTCTGCGCGGGTTAGCAGGGCTTAATCTTTCCTTTTTTACAGAGTTACCAAAGCCCGTGGGTGAAACCGGTGGAGGACTTGGTAATGCGGTACTCGGGACTTTAGTACTCGTAACGACGGGTTCGATGATCGGTGTGCCTATTGGCATTGCAGCCGGTGTTTATCTTTCTGAGTTTAAACGTTCGCGCTACTCGGATTACCTTCGTTCTTCGGTCGAATTACTTGCAGGCGTGCCATCGATTATTCTAGGGATTTTTGCTTACGCGGTGATCGTCGTACCGATGAAAGGGTTCTCAGCATTTGCGGGAAGTCTCGCGCTTTCTGTGATTCTCATTCCGACGGTCGCAAAGACGACTGAAGAAGTTTTAAAACTCGTTCCTGATCATATTCGTGAGGCGGGTCTTGCGCTCGGCCTTCCCCGGTGGCGGGTGATTCTGAGCGTGGTTCTTTATGGATCTCGCTCCGGAGTTTTAACCGGTGTGATGCTCGGAATTGCACGAATCAGTGGTGAGTCAGCACCGCTTCTTTTTACTGCTTTAAATTCTCAGTACTGGCCGAAGGGTATTTTCCAGCCCATTTCGAGCCTTCCTGTACAAATCTATACCTACGCCATTTCGCCATTCGATGAATGGACTCAGCTTGCGTGGACCGGCTCGATGGTTCTTGTTATTCTCGTTTTAGTTACAAACCTCTTCATGCGTGCGCTCATCGCTAGTCGAGGACAGGAAGGTCATAAAAGATGAAAAATTTGAACGCATCCATTCTCGAGGCTAAAAACGTTGATGCCTTTTTTGGAGATTTCCAAGCAGTAAAGCGCGTGAACCTCTCGGTCGAAGCGAATTCAGTCACGGCACTCATTGGTCCTTCAGGTTGTGGAAAATCGACTTTTCTACGAACATTAAACCGTCTTCACGAAGAAATTCCAGGCGCCCGATTTCAAGGCGAAGTCAGGCTGAATAACGAAAACATTTACGCGCGTGGCACGGATCCAGTTCGAATTCGTCGAAAGATCGGGATGGTGTTCCAAAAACCGAACCCGTTTCCATCGCTCTCGATTTACGAAAATGTGGTGATCGGATTAACGCTCGCCGGGATTCGAAGTCGGGTTTACCTCGAAGAAACCGCCGAGAGGGCTCTGAAGGCTGCAGCTCTCTGGGAAGAAGTGAAGGATAAATTAGACTCACCCGGGACCTCGCTCTCGGGTGGTCAGCAACAGCGGCTTTGTATCGCGCGCGCCCTCGCAGTAAAACCCCCTGTCATTCTTATGGATGAACCGACTTCTGCGCTTGATCCGATTTCGACTGCGCGAATCGAAGAATTACTGGGTGAGCTTAAGAAAGAAGTGACCGTGATTATCGTGACCCATAATATGCAACAGGCCGCTCGGTGTTCGGACTATACGGGATTCTTTCTCTTAGGAGAGATGATTGAGTTTGATCGTTCGACGACTCTATTCACGGTCCCTAAGGATAAGCGAACGGAACAGTATATTACTGGCCGATTTGGCTAAAAAAAGTTAGCCTCCTTAAGAGGTTTTAAAGATGGATCGTTCGATCGACGCAGGACTGGGTAAACTCAAAGATAAATTACTTGTCATGGGTGGTTTTGTCGAAAAAGCGATTGAAGAGGCGACGATTGGTCTCGTCGAATCGAAGCCAGAGCGGTTTAAGAAAGTTCACGAATACGAAACCACAGTAAACCAGCTCCATAAAGAAGTGGATGAAGACTGTTTAAACTTACTAGCGACGCAGTCTCCGCTTGCAAAGGATCTTCGTACTATACTTGCCGTGATTAAGATTAATACGGATCTTGAGCGAATGGGCGATCAAGCAGTGAATATTGCCTATAATGCTGAAGAATATTTATCTGCTCCTGCGATTAAGCCACTCGTGGATATTCCCCGGATGGCGGATGATGCTCGATTTATGGTGCGAAGTGCACTCGATTCTTTCGTTCGTTCTGATCTGAAACTGGCCGAAGTCGTTCTTGCAAAAGACGATGAAGTAGACCATTTAAAGGACCAGATTTTCCGTGAGCTTCTGACTTACATGATTAGTGAACCGAAGCGAATCGAACAGGCACTGAATCTGATTCTGATCGCACGGAATCTTGAAAGAGTCGGGGATCATGCGACGAATATCGCAGAAGACGTGATCTTTATTGCTACGGGTAAAGATATTCGTCACGGCGGCGCTTAAAGTCGACATAACGCTGCGCAGTGTTTCTTTTTAATCCGAGGGAGGTGTATTCTGATCTACAGATGAATACACCGTTTCTACTCCATCCAGCTCACTGGAGTTTTCTCGATTTAATCTATTTTTTCGGCATGAAGGTTCTTCTCGCGTTTGTTTGTGGCGGGATCATCGGGCTTGAGCGCGAACTAAAAAGTAAGCCTGCCGGACTAAAAACGAACATTCTGATCTGCCTGGGATCCGCAATATATACCGCCGTATCCATTCTGATTTCGAATGCAAATGGAAGTGATGGCCACATTGGTGATCCGGGACGCGTTGCTGCGCAGATTGTTTCTGGAATCGGTTTCTTAGGCGGGGGAGTCATTATCCAAGCACGAGGAACCGTGGTCGGACTGACTACGGCCGCGACGATCTGGGTCGTCTCGGCACTCGGCGTGGCAATCGGTCTAGGTTACCACGACGTCGCGGTAGTTCTCGCTCTCATGGTTGTTATTATTCTTCTCGGCGTTTCGTGGTTCGAGGACCGAGTGCTCGGACGCTCCCTTACTTTCCATTCCGAAATATTAGTTGAAGATCTGGGCGGCGAAACCCGGCAGCAGATTAATCTTCTCCTCGTTCAGTATGACCTCGTTTTAGAGAGTTTCGATATTTCACAGCGCCCAGATAATCGAAGTGCAATGATTATCCGTTATAGTGGGCATCGTTCGGATCAGAAAAAATTCAATCTAGCGCTCTGGGGCACTCACGGAGTGAAGGAAATACGACAGCACTAATGAGTAGTCAAAATGGTTGAAGAGAATAGTTACCAAGCCTTTCGTCTTCGAGCGACCCACGTCGCTGAGCGCTTAAAGCTGAAAGATCTTAAAGAAAAAGTGATTCATCCCGTAAAGGATTTTACTAACTACGAGCTCGTCGTCGAGTTTGCAGAAAATTCCTACGCTTTCATTTATAACTACGGATCAGTCGTTTTTTTTAACGTTCCCGATGTGATCCAGGAAAAATATCTATCCAGTATTCGCGATACGAAGGAAGGCGCTAAGATCGGGGATACGAACGATGTTTTTATTGTAGAAACTCGTGCAGATCTCGACGGAACAGCGAACCAGGTTTTCCACGACCGCGTGGCGATGGGAAAGCTCAGTTACCAGAAGATTAAAATTATTTGCATGCTAGTCGCCGAGAGTACGGCGCTCGACTATTACGATATTCTGATTGAGAACTTACTTGAGCGCGCGACCGTGTTCACGAAACGACTCGAGCGCCAGGGGCGATTCGTTGAGAGTAAGGAAGACCTGCTTAAGTTCGTAGGCATGTGCCTTTCGACGAAGCAGGAGATTATTTCGAATCTTTATATCGTCGATAGTCCGGATGAGACTTGGGACTCACCCGAACTGGATAAAGTCTTTCACGACCTAAAGTTAATGCTCGAGATTGATGTCAGATACCGAGCGGTCGAATATAAATCCAAGATCATTCAAGAGAGTATCGAGGTCATTACAGACCTGGTTAAGACGAAGCGTGAAACGACACTCGAAGTGATCGTGATCCTTCTGATTGCGTTTGAGGTCGTTACGGGCTTCTTTCGTCACTGATCTTGCGGTTTAAGCGGCGCGTTATCTCTAAAGGCTTGAAAAGATTTGCAAAAAGCATCCAGCCTCTTTAGCCTTAAAGGATAGGGAGATATCTTCGATGACGAAAGCAGACCTCATTAACGTTGTTGCTGAAAAAGCACACCTTCAGCACCGCCAAGCTGAAATCGTAGTGAACATGGTTTTTGATATGATGTCGGACGCGCTGAAGCGCGATGACCGTATTGAGATTCGTGGGTTTGGATCTTTCGTGAATAGAAGCTATGAATCCTACCAAGGACGAAACCCGAAAACGGGACAAGTCGTCCAGGTCCCACCTAAGCGAGTCCCATTCTTTAAAGTCGGAAAAGAACTGAAAGAAATGGTCGACTATCCAGAAGGTCGCGAAAAGAAGTAATTTCGCCCCGAAGAAAACTCAGTTCGCGCTGTTTCGGTAGAAATGTACCCCGATAACGGCGCCCGCAATGAGCACGCGGTAAACCGCGTAGCGCGTGAGTGTCGTTTTCTCCATTTGTGCGAGAAAGACGTGGATGAGAAAGCTCGACGTGAGGATCGAGATTCCGACAGACGCGTAATAGTAGGTAGGCGGGAAATCAGAGAGTGCAATCGTGGAGCCGGGTCCATGGAGATGGTACCAAGCGGAAAGCCCAAGAAGAGGGGTGGCTACGAAGAGGATAAACTTCGAAGCGCCTTCGCGCTTAAAGTTTCGAAGCGCGGAAACGGTAAATGCACCCGTCGTCCTTCCGATTTCAGGAATGGCAAGAGCAGCACTGCCGAGTCCTATGAACGCAGCATCTAAGCCGTTCCAGTCGTAAATCGATTTATTTTTTCGCGTATAGTAGTCGAAAAAGGCCATTGGAATTCCAGAGAGCCCAAATACAGCAGCAAATAGAAATGGGTTTTCAGAAGGCGAAATCGGGGACCTTCTCAGAAAAAGAAACGACGCAATCGCCGGGATGACTGCGATGAGAACGAAAATTGGCATCCGCTCGTCCATGGCCTTCGGTTTTTTTCGGTAGACTATCATTTGGATCATGGAGCTGATTTGGGCGAGAATATCGTGTTTTAGAGCAAAAACGAGGCTTAGGAAAATTCCGAGTTCGACCGCTCCCTGGAGTTTCGGATGGCTGACGTTCCAGCCGAGAAAATATTCGAGTAGCGTCTGGTGTGCTCCCGGAGCGATGGGAAAAATCTCAGAAAAAACTCCGACGATGGATGCGATGATGGCTTGAAAAAGGGTCATGCAGATAGCTTAGGCGATCCATAAAATGCTCGCAAGCTGAAGCACGCTTCGTTACGCTTTATTCTATGATCGTTCCGGTTTGGATACGTGGATTTTTCGGACGCTCCGGAGGGTGGGGGTACCATCTAGCGGCGCTCGTCTACTCTCGTTCCCTTTGGGCTCCGTTTCGTAGAAAAGTTTCGGAGGCGCTTTCAAGGCGAATTCCGGATGCAGAGTCGGTTGATCTTGTGATCATCGGTTCAAGCGGTGGATATTGCTTGGACCAGAATTTTTTAAGTCGGTTCAAGTCCGTGACTGCGGTGGATATCGACCCCGCAAGTGGTTGGATTTTTCGGAAACGGTTTTCAGATTTAAAGGATTTTCGATTTCTGCATCAGGATTTTTTTTCTGAAATCATGAATTCGAATCCATTTTCTAAGGACACCGTTTTTCTGTTTTCGAATGTTTTAGGTCAGCTGGGTTACCTCTATTCTGGCGAGAAGCTAAATGAAGTAAATTTACGGCTCGATCAGTGGCTAAGCGGTGTTCGCTGGCTCAGTTTACATGACCGTGTTTCCATTCCGGGAAAGGCCTCCGTCTCTTTTTATTCGGGGGAGAGATTATCTGTAGAAGAGCTTGTGAGGAAATTCGCTGATCGAGTCGACGGGCTTATCGTTGAGGAGCATGAGCTCGGTGAGTGGGTGAACCGTGCGACAGGGGAGTTCACTTATTTTGCGTGGCCGATCACGCGTGCACGGATGCAAGTGATTGAGGTTTGTGGAGGTTAATTATTTCGCGCCAGGAATGATGAGGACTTTACGAGTCTCATCCGATCCGCTCTCGGTGCGGATGTTCACGTAGAAACCATCGGCTTTTACACGGCGGCCCTGTGCGACTCCGACAGATGCGGGCTGGCGATAGCGGCCGTACTTATAATCACGGACGTAAACCATTTCGCCCTTTGCGGTCGTAACAGTATAGTCCCAGAAGTGACGACGCTTTTTATCGCGACCGTGTTTCATCTCTGATACCTTTCCACGAACCGTGACCGTCTTACGACTCTTCTTCGCTGCGAGAGCTGAAGAGGTCGTCATGCTGAAAACGAGGGTAATGATGAGGATGTGGAATAGAGCTTTCACAGATTAAAGATCGGCCATTTCCCAGGGTTTCTTTAGTTTCTGAGGCCGAAGTGTGGTACTGATATCCATTCAAAGGAAGTAATCGTCATGAAAATAGCGCTCAGTTTTTTGCTTATCAGCTCGGTTGGTTTTTTAATGTCGTCCTGCACAGAAGCCGCCGACTATCCTGAGCTGAAGACGGTGGCGAATGTAGACATAGCGCGTTATCAAGGCCTCTGGAGCCAGATTGCCTTCTATCCGACTCGCTTTCAGAAGCGTTGTACGATCGATACGACGGCGAATTATACCCTTCGCCCCGATGGAAAAGTCGGAGTCGTGAATGAGTGCACTTCGGATTCAGGTAAGCGTACATCGATCTCTGGCACCGCACGCGTCGTCGATGAAACGACGAACGCGAAACTGAAAGTGAAATTTTTCTGGTTCGTTCCTGCCGGAGATTACTGGGTTATCGATCTAGGAGCGAACTACGAATACGCCGTTGTGGGTGCTCCTAACCGGAAGTACCTGTGGATTCTTTCGCGCACTCCGGCGCTCGACCGAGCTACCTATGAAAAGATTCTTGACCGTGCTGTGGAGCAGGGATTCTCTCGCGAGAAGATTCAGATTACGGGCACGGTAACGAAGTAATTTTCTCGTTTCACCCCTTTTCGTCGGTTACTATAGATCCATGGAACACTTTTTAACCGCCGATGGAATGATTGCATTTGCGACGCTTTTCGCTCTCGAGCTAGTACTCGGGATCGATAATATTATCTTCATTTCGATCATCTCTGCGCGGCTACCAAAAGCAGATCAGAATCGTGCACGGATGATGGGGCTAGGGCTTGCGGTTATTACACGCATCCTCCTTCTTCTCTCGTTAGCCTGGTTAGTGCGTCTCACGGCTCCTCTTTTCACCGTGCTCACGAAAGACATTTCGGGACGCGATATCATTCTCATTGTCGGTGGACTCTTTCTCATGGCGAAGAGCACTTTCGAGATTCACGCGAAGATCGAGGGTGAAGAACACCTACAGGAAGCGGGAAAAAGGGGGGCAACTTTTGCTGGAACTATTTTTCAAATCCTACTCCTCGATATCGTTTTCTCACTCGATTCTGTAATCACTGCGGTTGGGATGGTGAATCAGATTGAAATCATGATCGCGGCGGTCGTGGCTTCGACCGGGGTGATGATCTTCTCCGCACGATCGATTTCTGATTTCGTGGATGCACGCCCGACGATCAAGATGCTTGCGCTCAGTTTCCTGATTCTCATCGGCTGCTCGCTCATCGCCGAAGGATTAGGGACACATATTCCGAAGGGTTATATTTACTTCTCGATGGCATTTTCTACGTTCGTCGAGTTTTTAAATCAGAAGCTTCAGAAGAAGGCGTCGAAACCACGGGTTCATGGTGTTCCGAGTGGTCAGTAGGATTCACTAATATCCTGATTTTATTGTAAAAAGCATGTGTATACATTGTCATCACATTTTGGTATGATCCATGTATGTCTAATGCACGGAAAAAAATAGATATATTGAATATGAGAGTCGAACCGACCCAGAAGAAGTTGCTTGAAAAGGCGGCTGAGTTTTCGGGGCAGTCGATCAGTGCTTTCGTATTGGATCATGCGATCCAGGCCGCACATAAGGAGCTGGATGAGGTTAGAAAGTATTCTCTAAGCCTGAGAGACGCCCAAGTTTTCATGGCTGCACTTGAAAAGCCTCCTGTAGCAAATTCAGCTCTTAAAGGAGCTTTTTCAGCTTACGAAAAGAAGTATTTCAAAACGAAGCGGTAAATTAAAAGAATGTACCGTTTTGAATTCCATCTCCTAGATAAGTCGTTTGATCGCACGAAGTTCGATTGTAGTGTACCGGCTTTGAACGCTTTTCTTGCTACACAAGCCAGACAATCCCAATCAAAAGGTTTTAATAAGACTTATGTTGCTATACTGGAAGGCGACACAGGAAAAGTCGTACAGGGCTATTACTCAATCAGCATGGGGCAGATTGATTTGTCGGCATTGCCTGAAAGGCAAAGAAAGTTTCTTCCAAAGCATCCTGTGCCTATCGGAAGATTAGGTCGTCTTGCTGTTGACCGCTTAATGCAAGGTCATGGTCTCGGGCGGGAGCTCTTAGTGAATGCGCTGAAACGGATTCGAGACGCAAGTCAGACCATTGGTGCCTATGCTGTGATCGTTGATGCCAAGGATGAGTCAGCTAAGAAATTTTATGAAAAATACGGATTCATCACCCTTGCGGATGATCCGATGTCACTTTTTCTACCTATCGAGAGTATTCCGGAATCTTGAGTTATTCTCGCCTTTAATCTCGAGCCATATTTCGTTTCTCCGGAGAAACCAAATTTGAAAAGGAGAATTATAGCGAGCGAAGACAGGTTCTCCGATCACCTTTTTCTGATCTCGTTTTAGATCTTCCCGTAAGAGCTTAAGTTTTTCCAGGTACCGCGACTCCGACCAGGATCCACTGTACTTGAGTACCGCGACCTTTCGGGGCGGAAGACTGCGCAGGTGAACCCTCGGGTCAGTAGGGGTCGGTAAGGTCTCTAAGGTATATTTATTCGGCATGGTAAACTGGATCATGAAGCCGTGGTCGACTTGAGTCTGGGCTACTGGGGCAGTCATTTCTATTTTTTCTGAGCGGGACTGTGAGACAGGTGCAGTCATGGCAATTTTTGTGTTGGATTGGTTGGCACCAAAAATGTATCCGGCAAGAATACGAAATGCCTGATTTCCTGCATTTTCGAAGTTCGAATCGATCTTCGTTTCTGCAACCACCACCGGGGCATAGTTCCGAATTTCGTAATTCGGGTTTTTCGATTCGACACTGTAGGTTGGTTCTTCGACGGCCATAGCTGCTCCTGTGTAAAGAAAACCCAAAATGAAAAGTAATTTCTGTGTTGTCACATGAGGCTCGTACGGTGGTTCTATAAGTTAATCGGGATACTATTGAGCTTCCATTTCATTTAATTCTGAACGGTGCTCGCGCGCGGCCATTTCGAGTTCGGCTCCCATGGATTTTGCCATTGTTTTTAGGGCACCGAAGTCTAGGTCTTTTGTTTCAAGCGCGGATTCGATCTTCTTTAGAAGCTCCGTTGCGCTGGCTTGATGTTTTATTACAGCGATAAAATGACCTTCGTCTTTTTCGTAAG
>JBGSHQ010000091.1:0-5913 GCA_041752095.1 Bdellovibrionia bacterium | reverse complement strand
GCTTTAGTCTGAGTAAAGACAGCACCCATTGCAGATGTTCGAGTGATGGGTGCTGCAAAAGAAGGAGAAGAAAAAATGCCCGATACAACAAGAACTGCTAAATACTGTAATCTCATAAGCATAACGTAGATCTTCGGAATTACTTCGTCAACTTGCTCATATGACCAATGTTAACGACGTCTTTGTCGCTCACGATCCCTTAGTTTACGCTTGCAGGCCATTGAAAGGGATTAAAGGTCACGAGCGTAGTTTGAAATTCAACACTGAGCTACGAAACCCAAGGCTTAGCACCCAGGAACCGTAACCACGTCTTCGATCGCAAGCCCACCGGGTGGAAGGTGGTTCGTATCGACGAATTGGCCCGAGCCTTCGGTAGCCATGGTTTTAAGATTAGTGACCGAATCACGGTCAAAGGAGTCACCGAAATAAACGGAGCTAACGGTGAGGTGACTCTTTTTATTCGATTCTGTCGCGGATTTTAATCGAGCGACGAGCGAACGAATTTTTGTGAGTACGTTTCCACTCAGATCCGTCGGCTGGCCATCGGACATGAACACAACTGCGTAGTCGTCGGTAACACCTGATGCTTCATCGCGAAGGATAGCGGATTCAAGCGCTGCGAACGCCGCTCCGTATCCCGTACCTCCGACAGGCGGGATAGAGGAGTGATAAAGATTTAGGGCATTCGAAATCTCAGCTTCATTTCCGATGGGAAGCGTAGCCGAGTTCATCGAAAAATTACCGGTATTCACGTCGTAAATGTAGGCATCGTTCGCAAAATATCCGAAACCGTATTTTAAATTTGGACGAGTGCCATAGTTAATTAAAAACTTTCGAAGCGTATCCACTCGGTAGTTCTGATTCGGATCAGTATCTACAGTAGAGCCCGAGTTATCAACCATGACGAAAATTCTGAGCTTCTTTGTCACCGTCGTGGAGGTGCAGGGCGGAATATTAGTCTGCGGGCTCTGCGTTGCCCGAAATCCAGTGGCTGGGTTTCCGCACGCGGAAAATAAACTTAAAATAAGCGTGGAACTCACGAGGAGTGAAGTACCGAAGGATGATCGATTTATTAAAGTGCTCATGTTTAGTTTTCGGACGTTCGTCAGGAAAACTGTAGGAGGGCGCCAAAGGATTGGCAGTAAATTTCTCTATGAGCGAGGTTTGAAATAACTGACTCTAAAGTGTTTGGTTTTATTGGATTTCGAATAGTGCAACAATTTTATAGAGGATTTTAGAATGATGCTTTTAATCGGACTCATATTAAACTTACTGTTTTTACCTTTCGCGCAAGCAGAGGGTGACCGCTGCGTCGGCTATCAAAAATTTATTGATCGAGTTGAGGAGCAGCAAGAATCTCAGGTGAGCCGACTCAATTTAGGAATTGAAAGTACACTTCAAGCCGGAGGAGCTGCGGGAGCAACTTTAGTTGCTTTAACGGGCCTTCATATGAAGCAAACTTATTCAAATTTTGCGATCCAACAAATTGGAAGACGTTATGCAAAAGTTTTATTGAATCACGAAAAGGCGCTTGATGTATGGAGTCAGAGCTTAAGCGGTAAAGATTGGAGTCGGTTTGTCAGTGCTAATGTTACACCGCTCACTGAAAAGCAGACAGCGCGACTCACTCAAAAGCAAGTTTTAGAAAAACTTTCCCAAAATTCGTCATATCTTTTCGATGACATTTTTGCTGACGATATTATCGAGCTTTATGCGGAGGGAAAAATTAACCACCCTCAACTCAACTCAATACGTAATATTCGAACTCGGAAAATTGCTGAAGAAAGAGCTAAAAATTCTTTAAAGCAAGAACAGAATTGGTTAGTTGATTTTCGAAGTACGAGAAAAATACCGACCTCAAATGGATTTAGGATAGCTTCCGAAAAAGAATTTCTCGATTATGTAAAACAATCAGAAAATATAATTCGAATGCGAAAAAGCGACGTTGAATATGCTCAATCCGCTATTAAGCAAAATATGGATACCTATTTCAAAAATACCGAATTAAGCAAAAACACGAAATTTAATGGAACGAACCGAAAATTCATCAATGATTATTTTAAGGCCGTCTATGCAAAAGAGCATGGCATCATTGATAATGTAGCTTTAAATAAAGGACAACTCGAGTTTGAGAAACAAATGCTCGAGGATTTAGTAAAAGCAGCAAATAAAAAGGGTGTCGCAGAATTTTCTAAATCGGGAGTCACTGCAACGACGAAGAAGGCGATTGAGGAGACGGGAGATGCTCTTGCTAAAGCAAACCTTGGGAAACAGCTTTTGAAGGGTGGATTAATTGGATTAGCGGTTGATCTCGCAACAGTTCCGCTCATGGGCTCTCGACCAACAGCCGAATCATTGTTTTGTGAGGCATTGCAAAAGAATCCATCCTTAGCTTTAGATCCGACTCAATATACAGAAGATGGAGGGGGTCCTTATCTTTTTTGCCTTGTAGCTGAGAGAAGGCCAAAATGTATCGAGCAAGTGCAAGCCAAACTGATTGGGCTGATGGAAGATGATTTCCAAACTAAAGTAAATGCTGCTCTATTCGAAGACTCGATTGATCAACTTACATTACTTGGCAAAGAAAAAAATCTAGGCCAGGGAACTTCTAATGGGATTTTTAAACCTACCCGTGAGCCAGCTGTGGGAGATAATACTCGGGTGATCAATTCGAAATCACCTGCAAAGATCGCAAATCCTTCTTGGGCACAGCCTGGGCAATAGTTCTTTTAAGGAATTAGTCCTGCTCATACCCCGGGCTAGTCCCGTGTTCGAGGAGCTCTAAATCCTCGACCGTCACACGCGCAAAAGCAGTCTTATCAATCTCTGCCGCAATTTTTTCCACGAATGAGTGAGCAGCTGGCATTCGCCACGACTCAGGAATCACGGCCGCAAATCCAACCACGCACCGCTCGGGATCATCGAAGTCAGCAACTTCCATTGCCGAGACGTTATATTTTTTCCTGAGATCCGAGCAAAGATCTTCGAGCAGACGCCGCTTTTTCGGTGCCTCAGTATTATTGTAAAAATCGAGGACGATACGTCCCGTGCCGACCATCATGGTGAGGTCCTCGGTCTAAAAAATTAGATCTTCGCCCACCAGTTTTTCATAAACGGAAGCTTTAGCTCTCCGCGTACGATTTTCTGGTAATCCGACTGGAGCTGTTTCGTGAGTGGGCCTGGTTTACCCGCACCGATCACGCGACTATCTAAACTCTGGATCGGAGTGATCTCAGCCGCAGTTCCCGTCATGAACGCTTCGTCTGCGCAGTAGAGTTCATCGCGAGTGAAACGTTCGCCGACCATCTCCACACCCTTATGCTTGAAATACTCGATGACGGTTTGGCGGGTGATCCCGTTTAAGACTGAAGTGAGGGGAGTAGTTTTCACAACTCCGTTTTTCACCATGAATAAGTTTTCGCCTGATCCTTCAGCAAGGAATCCTTCAGGATCGAGGAGTAAAGCTTCATCGAAGCCCTGGCGTTTCGCTTCTTGTTTCGCCATCACGCCGGTCACGTACTGTCCGGTGATTTTACCCTTCGTCATGACCGAGTTTGGGTGAGGGCGGATGTAGGTCGAGATTTTTAGTTTCGCGCCTTCCGTGATTCCGCGATCACCGAGGTAGCTGCCCCATTCCCAAGTAAGAACAGCGAGATTGAGTTTCGGATCTTCACCGGGGAAAACACCGAGGGCTTCATCGCCGACGAATACGATCGGTCGAACGTAACATTCTTCAAAGTTATTCGAGCGGCAGGTATCGAGGCAGGCCGCCATCATTTGATCGAGAGAATAAGGGATCTTGAACCCCATGATTTTCACAGACTCTTCAAGCCGGCGCATGTGCTCTTCTAATCGAAAGATCGCTCCGCCTCCGGAAGTTTGTTTATAGGCGCGAATTCCTTCGAAGGCGCCAGAGCCGTAGTGGAGACCGTGGGTGAAGAGGCTGATGCGAGCATCTTCAGCAGCGCAAATTTTTCCGTTAAACCAGACGTTAGGGCCGCGTGCCATTACTCTCTCCTTGGGGTCCGGATTCGGACCTGATCATTACTTGATCGGGGGAGTATTTTCTAAGTCTAGGGCAGGTGTCAAGCGACGAGATGCCATGAGTCGAATGATCTCAGCCGCCGTTTCCTCAAGCGCTTTACCCGTCACGTTAAAGACGGCCCACTTCCGATTTTTCTTAAAGATTTCGTCGGCGTAGGCGATTTCTTCATTCACCTTCTCGGGGTCCGCGTATTCGCCTCCTCGGTTCTGTCCCAGGCGTGAAAGTCGGTTTCTGCGGATCGTGGTCAGGTTTTCGGGGTCGATCGTCAGACAGATGATTTTTCGCTGGTCGATTTCCTGGATTTCGCGCGGGACTTCGAACCCATTAATGAGGGGGATATTCACCACTTTCCAACCTTGCTGGGAGAGGTACATCGATAGTGGAGTCTTCGAGGTCCGGGAGATTCCTAAGATAACGAGATCAGCTTCAGCAAGGCGCGAGAGATCGCGGCCATCATCGTGAGAGATCGTGTACTCCATCGCATCGATTCGTTTAAAATAAGCCTCGTTCACATTATGGAGGAGACCTGCGATCGATTTAGGCTCAAACCCGAAATGTCCTGCAAGTCCTGCGAGCAGGGGTCCGATGAGATCGACGCACATTACACCTCTGAGTTTTGCTTGTTCAGCTAGGATCGTGCGGATATCGGGCGAGACGATCGTGTAAATGATGAGAGCTTTAGCTTCAGCCGCTTCTTCGCATACGGCTTCAATCTGTGCCTTTTCGCGCATGTTTTTATGCCGCGAGATATAGACGTTCTCGGATTTACTTTGGAACTGGACCATGGCGGCCTTCACCATCTGTGCAGCGGTTTCTCCAGTTCCATCGGATACGATATAGATTTTTTTCATAAGGGCGTTTTAGGAACAGATTAGGAATAAATTCGTTCAAGTTCTTCTAAAAGCTTCTCTCTTTCGCGGTCGAGAGTGAAGAACTTTAAATCCTGGGCCCGTTCGAACTGCCCCTTAAACCAGGTTCGCTGACGTTTTGCTAACTGAGTGGTGGCTAGAATGATTTCGCTCTTGAGCCCCGGGATTCCGTCAGCGATTTTTCGCCCCTCGGGCTCGCGCCCATCGAGGAAGCGGGTGGCTTCGGCATATCCGATCGCAAGAAGCGGGCGTGATCCTTCATAGTGTGAGCGCGCAGCGCGGACTTCGTCGAGAAATCCAGACGAAAGCATCGCTTCGGTTCTGATGGCGATCCGATCACGAAGTTCTGTACTCTCACGATCAGTGATGAGTAGCGAAAGACCAGGAACACTGCCCCGAGCGGATGCTTCTTCCTCAAGCTCAGTCGGAGTTTTACCCGTAGTTTCGATCGTTTCAAGCGCGCGAATGAGGCGATATCGATCACCGAGCGTTATTTTTGAAGCCGCAGCTGGATCCTTCTTCGCGAGCTCCTCGTAAAGATCGATGTCGAGTTTTGCTTCGAGCTTTGCACGAAGTTCGGGCGGAGATTTCGGCGCATCCCAAAGCCCGAAGAGAAGTGCCTTCAAGTAAAACCCAGTTCCACCGACAATGAGCGCTCGTTTTCCTCTTGAATGAATCTCTTTGAGAGCGGCATCACACTCACGAACAAAATCACCTGCGGTGAAAGCTTCGTCAGGATTTCGGATATCGACGAGATGGTGCGGAACAGATTCCAGTTCTTCCTGTGTGGGTTTCGCAGTCCCGATCGAGAGTCCTCGGTAGACGAGAAGCGAATCGGCGTTGATGATTTCGATCTCGGGATATTTACGAGCAAATTCGAGCGCTATCCCCGTTTTTCCAGACGCAGTCGTGCCCGTCAGAATCGCGGTCCTGTGCGCGGGTGGAGTTAAACGCGACGCTGAAACCATTCCTCAAACCTCGTTCGGGGAACGCGCGCGA
>JBGSHQ010000090.1:0-5315 GCA_041752095.1 Bdellovibrionia bacterium | reverse complement strand
GTTTAGGGGTCAAAGTATAGATCATAGATTCCTTAATACTCCTGAGGGCAAAATGCCCCGCTTATTATAATGAGTAAGATCACAATGATTGTTGCAAATGTCTATCCATCCATGACCTGATCCCAAAGTATGATTAAGAATCCCTATGAAGTACTTGGAGTATCTAAGTCGGCAAGCCAAGATGAAATTAGAAATGCATATCGAAATCTTGCGAAGAAACTTCACCCGGACCTAAATCCAGGGAAAAAGGATGCCGAGGCACAGTTCAAAGAAATTAACGCCGCCAACGAATTAATCGGTACTCCCGAATCTCGAGCTAAATACGATCAAGGTGAAATGGATCGTCAACAGTTTGAGTCCTCACAGCGTGAACCCGGCCGACGTGACGGACCCTCCTACTACCAAACCCAAGAGGATACCGGCCGCTATAGTTCCTCATTTGAAGGAATGGACGAAGACGTTCTCCAATCGATTTTCGGCCGCATGGGCGGACGACCAAAAGGAGACATGCCAGGAGCAGACGCGCTCTACGAAATGGAGATTAGCTTCAAGGATGCGATCTTGGGAGCAGAGAAAGAAATCACTCTTCCAAATGGTAAACGACTAGCCGTTAAAATCCCAACTGGCGTCGAAACCGGAAGTAAGCTTCGGTTTCCTGGACTAGGTGGAACAGGGAGCGGAAAGGCCCGACCTGGAGATGCGTACGTCCAACTCCGCGTATTACCATCCGACCTATTCAAGCGAATTCAGAATAATCTTGAAATTGAACTTCCTATTTCACTGAGTGAAGCGCTTCTGGGCGCCGAGGTAAAAATTCCAACCATCGACGGATCCGTTATTCTAAAAATTCCGGCCGGGATGAGCCCCGGAAAAAGATTGCGAGTCCCAGGAAAGGGTGTGCAGACGTCAAAGGATATAAAACGAGGGGACCAGTTCGTGGTCATTAAAGTCATCATGCCCGAGAGTATTGATCCCATATTTAAGGAAGCGGTAGATTCTTGGTCTAAAAGAGAACCCTACGATCCACGAGCCGCATGGATTGGCCACAGAGGAGAGAAGTCATGAGTCAGCATAAGGTAAGAACCGTGGCCATCAGTGAAATCGAAGTAGCATCGGGAATCAATCTGGAAACACTTCGAATATTTATCCAACGTGAATGGATTACGCCGTATTCGGCTGATTCTCTTGACGATGAAGACATAGCTCGAATTCGACTCATTCGTGAGATTCAAGAAAATTTTCGTGCGAACGACGAAGCTCTCGACTTAATTCTTCATCTGATGGATCAAGTTTATTCCTTAAGGGCTCGACTCGCTAAAACTCAAAACCGACCCTCAGATTAAGGCGATACCCACGCACTTCATACTGCGAACGAGCACTTTTTAATATTCCGGAGGCCGCGCTCCATCCTGGCTCGAAAAACAAATTCGACGATTTCGAAACGAACCTGAGACTTAACCGTGCGTAGGGTAAGACACCCGAAAGAGTCTGATGCTGTGTACTTCCAGCGCTGTTGGCGCTTAAATCAGCAAAAATAGCCTCGCCACCAAATCCCATTCCAACTGGACCCATTCGACATGAGACTCCACTCAAGAGACTCGAACCCGAAAATTTTTCGAACTCAATATCGGTTGATGCCGAATTCTTTAAATCCATATAGCTATAGGACGTTGTTAATCCCCAACGAAACCCACCCGTACCTAAAATGGGAAGATCGAGAATAGCCCCATAGGAACTACCGCTAAAAGTTGAGTCTAAAGTTTCGACGCCCATATCAAGCGAGCTATAGCCCACCATAACGCCAAGATATTTCGAATCTTGGATTTCTCCAGCGAAACATGGAGCAACCAAACTCATTAGAAATATTAATCCCAAGGTCCACCTCATCGAAGCACCAATATGGAATTAGGCGAATCAATTCCAATAGAACTAGAAGCCTGAACGAAAGCTCCGGTCGAGTCGATTTCAATCACCCTCTGGCTTGTCCCATCCGCTATAAGAACTGAACCGTTTTCCTTAAAATCTGCCGCACGGGGATTCGTCAAGAAAACGGAGTTCGAATAACTAAAAGTCACACTCGAAAGCGTTTTACTGGAGTATACGCGAACGGTATCTGTCGTGCCGTTAAAAAGGGCAAGCACTTTACCCGTTTCTGCCGAATAACGGCAGTCGATCACGTCCGTCGTACCTGCAATCCCTGAAGACGCCGTAAATAATTGGCTACCACTCGAACTATAGGTACGCACTACGTCCGTTCCGGTGGAACAATGAACGAAACCGCCGTCGGGCAGCATTGAGATTCCGCTACCGGTAGTTTGGAGGGCTTTAGGCCAGCCACCAGCCACAACGCGTGTACGATTCAAATCGAAACGTTCTACATTATTCGTTTCTACCACCAGGATGTCCCCAAAGATCGTCCCGGTAATCCCGCGTAGTGTGCCAGTCAAGTTTATATCGCTAATATAGTTCTCCGCGACACCATCCCTGGAATCCAAATCGATTCTAAGAACGCGATCCACGCCGTCAACGACGAATACAGATAATTCCCAGACTGATAAAGCCCGTAGATCGCCTCGGCCGACCCAGGAGGCAACGAAAACAACTCACGCACAAACTGTCCATCGCTATCAAACAAGACGATATTCTTCGTATTCAAATTCGAAACCACAAAAAAATTTGAATAGGACGTCTCAGAAAGACTTAAAAAGGAAAATCTTTTCCCGCAACCGACTGAAAAAAGTACCAACAAAAGCAGAGCTAATCGTGACGCCCAGCTAGTAAAACTCTTAAGATCCAGTTTTGTCCAAAATACGCCCATGATTCATGATCGGACAGTGACGCTGAATTGTTTAAAGAATATTTTAAATATTCGCAATATACTTTGATATCAAACAATAATACGCCGTTATTACGAAGACTTGTCAACAGGGTTCGAACTCGATCCCGAACTCAGTAAATTCCCGAATTCACCTTCAAACCGGTCAATGAGTGCTAGACCCACTCGCGTAAGGGAAATAGTCTTACGTCGTGAATCCTTGGGATGAGGGGCGACGAACAGAGCACTCTTGGCGAGAAGCCTTCGTATCGATTGGGTCAATGTACTCGGATGGGTCCCAATTTCCACAGCGAGCTGCTGCGAAGAAAGCCCCGGTCTATCCTTTACAACCACCAACAAATGATACTGAACCATACTCAATCCCAGTTTTCGCTCGGCCAGACGATTCATCTGAAAAAAAGCTAAATTCGCACGAACGAGGTTCGCTATTTCCGACCGCTTCATCGACTCACACGCGCCTTCACCGACAGTTCGATAAACTTTCGGATTTCACTTTGTCGACTTAAATAAAACGAGGCAGAAGACAATTTCTTTCGGCCAATTCTCACGAGGAGCAAACCCGACTCCGAAAGACTAAACACATCTTCATCGGTATCATCGTCGCCAATATAGATTGCGCACTTCTTCCCTTTGTTCTTCATCAACTCAAGTAACGCCATCCCTTTATGGGGCCCCGAAGAAGGGATGAGATTGACCACGCATTTTCCAAAAATAATTTTTGGTACGGGGTTCAGTGTCGCGACGATTTCCATAATTCGCGCACGTTCGATCTTTTTATTCCTAGATAACCGATAATGGACCGCAATCGAGTACGTCTTATTTTCGACCATTACTCCTCGTGATTCTGCCTTATCACCCAGAGCTCTTTTTATAGCACTTTGCCATTTTTTACTCGTATTACGAGCTTCCTCGAGCGAGCTATTTTTAAGACTCAATCCCTCAAGACCATGGTTACCCACGAGCGCCAACCCCAAAATGGGTATCCGCTCTTTTAAATCAGCCAACGACCTTCCCGAAATTACCGCCACGTCCGAGCATGCACTTAATGACTTGAGAGCGACTTGAACCGATTTCGACATGCGCGCGTCTTCTGGCAAACGAACGATGGGCGCTAGAGTGCCGTCAAAATCGAAAGCATAGAGCGGATCCGCAATCGCGAAAGATTCGATAAGCTGCATGCCTAACTTTGAAAAGAGTGGTTTCATAACGATCGACCACCTTCACTGGAATAATCGGACGCATTTAATTTCCCCATCAATCTCTGGTATTGGCGCATCTTTGCTGCATCCATCAGCATTCGTCCCGCCCACCGATAGACATTGAACTCCTGGACTAACGACCGCATGCTTTTCATACGCTCTCGCTGTTCGTCGTCCGGCATTTCAAGCGCTATCGCAATCGCGCCAGCGCACTGGTCGACATTATAAGGATTCACAACTAGGGACTCTGGCAGTTCCCGAGAGGCACCAGTGAACTTACTGAGTATCAACACTCCTCGTTCGTCTTCGCGCGACGCCACAAACTCCTTGGCAACTAGATTCATACCGTCGTGTAAACTTGTTACCAAACATATGTCAGAGGCCCGATAGTACTTAAATACTTCACTGGGCTCGTGATGTTCAATCTTTAATACGATCGGAAGCCAACCGTTCTTTCCAAAACGCTCATTTATTCGGTCAGATAACTTCCGAACTTCTTCGGAGAACTTCCGATAATCATCGATAGCTGAACGGCTCGGAGCAGCGATTTGAATAAGAGAAAATTTACCCTGAAAGCTCGGACGCAAATCCAAGAGACGTTCGACGGCCCGAAATCGTTCAAGTATCCCTTTAGTGTAGTCGAGTCGATCAATCCCAAGGGCAATCTTCACTTCGCCCGACATCCCGAGGCGCGAACGAATTTCTTTTGCGCATTCGGGTACCGACGGAAGTCCTTTCAACCACTGAGGAGGCCACTCGATCGAGATCGGATAGCTTTTAATTGCTGAAAGCTTCCCACCGTAAGAAATAGTTGCATTTTCTCGGTCGATTCGAGTTTCCAGAAAACGATCCACTGTATCGATAAAATTATTACAATGAAATCGAGTGTGGAATCCGATGATACTACTCCCCAGAAGTCCTTCGAGAATCTCATCGCGCCAAGGGCATATTCCAAAAGCTTCTGGATTTGGCCATGGGATGTGCCAAAACGTAATGATGGTCGCCTTAGGTAGCTTTTCTCGTACCATTTTGGGTAAAAGCGCCAAGTGATAGTCTTGGACTAATACCACCGGATCATCTGTCTTCGCCTCTTGAACCACGGCATCCGCAAATTTTTGGTTCACGAGGACATACTGTTCCCAGTCCGATGTTCGAAAAGTCGGCCGAGTATGAGCAATATGACAGAGCGGCCAGAGCCCTTCATTAGAAAAGCCGTAATAATATCCCTGTTCTTCTTCTTTTGACAGCCACACTCGCCGGATCTGATAGGACGGATGCTC
>JBGSHQ010000089.1:0-2507 GCA_041752095.1 Bdellovibrionia bacterium | reverse complement strand
GCACGAGGCCTTTCAGTTGGCTGTGCAAGATGAACGAGTTTTCAGTTTTAGAGGGTCGCCGTTCCTTCTCGAACGATACGGCAAGAGTTTAATTCAAGAAGACTATCCTCTCCTTCAACGACAGAGATTTTCAGGCTCATGCCCCGGATCTTATTGAAACGACCTTCCACCGTGAATGTGATCAGTTTCTCTTTGACCTTAATCACGACGCCGTCCATCTCGCTCAGTTCCCCATCCAAAATCGGTTGAACGGCTTTCTGGGGAACACTCAGACTTCCGACATCATCCAAATCAATAAAAGCTTTCGACTTCGGTCCTTCCGAAATCGAGACGTAACTTCGCGAGTCGTTTCGCTCGTTGTCGCAAAGCAGATTCACGCCAGCGAAGGCGGAAGAAGTGGAAAAGAGCGTGATGAGAAGAAGTAGAGTTTGGGTTTTCATGGGGCCTCCAGGGGGTGAAGCGGGTTTAAGTTCTGACTATATGCGTTATAATCTCTTGATAGTTTGATGTCAATTTTTTTGTAGTGTCACTACTATTTCTTTTGATGTAAAATAAGGACAATGAAGCAACCCATTGAAAATAATGGCAAATATTCGACCACCCATGAGCGGATGGTCGCCGCTGCGATTTGGGTTTTTGCCCGTAAGGGTTTCGAAAACGGGAGCGTTCCATCGATTGCGAAGAAGGCTCGCGTGAGTGTCTCCGCCATGTTTCACCACTTCCGAAATAAAGACGAAATCGTGGAGGCCGCGCTCGTACGGATCGGAGCCGACAACCATAAGATGGTGGAGTCTCTCTTGCGACCGGAGAACGACGCTCGGACGCAACTCAGAACTCACTTCTTTGCGAATATCAAATGGGCTCTTCTCAATCCGGACCAAGCGCAATTATTGATCCTGATTTATCACCTCGCGTGTTTTCACCCTGGATTCCGCGAACGGTACTCGACGCTACTTGCAAACGCGCGTTTGCGAATCAGCCACTACGTATACGCGGCCCAACGGGAGGGCAAACTTCGATCCAACGACTCGATCGAGGACCAGGTTCGCCTGCTTCATGACTGTCTGGTCGGGACTTTTGTGAATACACTCGCTGCAGATTTGTCGAAAGGAGATGAAATCGACGCGCTCCAGGAGGAGATCCAAAGGCGATGGGAATCCTTATTCGACGCGATTTTCATTACTTGAGCGAATGGGGAGCCTGCATATCTCCGTTGATGGATTGGAAATCTTTCATCGGTATTCGGATGATATACCGATCTTCAGCGCCTTTCATTTCGGGTAGTAGCTGAAAGTCGGTCACCACGTGATCCTTAACGGCGATCTCGTCCGGTATTCGTGAACCCGCGAAGACTTCGAAACCATGCTTCTGCACGTACCACTCTAACCGGCTCTGCGTGCACTCGGCGTAGATCATTAACTTCGACTCTTCCGGAAAAGTACCACTCAGTTGATCCGCGACATGAGCGAACATTCGGTGGAGGTTATCATCCGAAAGAGTGTCGCGAGCGGTTCGACCGATCTCGACTTTGTAGCGATCGGATATTTTTAATCTCGGATACTCGAGTTCCACGGGAAGCGAGGCCGACTTCTTCGACGTAGGAAGGAGTAGTTTACCGTCGGTGAGCGGAGCGAACGGCTTTAAGGAACCATCGTAAATACGAATCGCGAAATATACGCGACCCTGTTCATCATGAAAAAAAATGTAACTCGTTCTTTCTCGAACGAGGAGTGAGTCGACCTCTTTGAGAATCGCCGTCTCGGATTCGGTCACGGTTCCTACGCGAACATATTCCTTGTAGACGAACTGCAAGCCATCTTCGATCTGGGACTGAAGGAATGCAGGATCATTCAAGCTTTCGAAGCGAGTCTCTTTCGGGAGCCAAGCCTTTCTAGGTGGAATCGTAATTCTTGCGCGAGCCAAAACTTCATTCTCACTCAGTTGAGGATCTAAGTTTTTATGTTGGTTGATGAGGTAGTCCTCAATGTCCGGTCTCTTCTGCTTCACCTTTTTGAGCGCTTCCTCATTTTTTGGGTTGAAACTCACCGAGAGGTAGCTTGCGTAAAGCTGGTTAAACCGGTTTTCGGTATCCGTTGTGGATTCGAGATTGGCTTTGCACTTATTTCTAGAAACACCGCTACGATTAGCCGCGAATGAATACGGCATGCAGAACCCTAAAAAAATAAGACCGACGAAAAGCCAAAGGGCGCTACGCGGTTTTAAGATTCGTGACACGAAGTCCATCCCCTACGTTTCGGACATCTGAGGAGTGACCTTAAGAACGTGCCATTTTTATGACTGGATTGGTTTCGTGCGTGCCCTCGCCTTCAACCCCTCCCTGACGAAATAAAAAAAGGCGCACTTTCCTTTGCCGTCGCTAAAGATGCCGTGGTGGCTGTAATTAACTCTTCAAATCCAGTAATTAAGGAAATTCTTGCGAAAGGCATGAAAAAGGATGCCGGAAACCACATCTGGATTACAGGGAAATACAAAACCTGGTCGCAGGC
>JBGSHQ010000088.1:0-10458 GCA_041752095.1 Bdellovibrionia bacterium | reverse complement strand
GAAAAGCTCAATACCCATTCTCAGAATTCGCTGAAACTGAGGGCACTCCTCATCCAGGAAGTGGTGGCCGAAGGTGATCGTTCGAAAGAGATTAAACGGATTGAAAAGAGAATTCGTTCTGCCGAGAATGATCGTTTAGAGGTTATCTTCAGCGCCGTGGATGATGCGATTCGAATTCTCGGAAAAGAAGCGAAGAAAAGCCCTGAGCTGTATAGGGATTTTCTTGGATCCTCTGAGCGGCTTTAGACGTCCTTGTAGTTCGAGTGAGTGCCCACGATTACCGGAGGTTAAAATGAAATACGGAAAGAAAACACAGTCAGCATTAAAAGAAGAATTCGTTAAACATAAGCCTTTAACGAGACTCACTCCAGGTAAAGCAATTCGCATCTACCGAGAGCTTCAAGGCCTAAGCCAAGTTGAACTCGCCGAGAAAGCCGGACTTAAGCAAGCGACGATCTCTGGACTTGAGCATGACCGAGTTACACTGGGACTAGACCGCGCAAAGGCGATTGCGCGTGCCTTGAAGGTTCATCCTTCGGTGCTCGCCTTTCCTGGCTGGGATGTCGAAGAGGAAGCGGCGTAAGACATAAAAAAAACCCCCTCTAACCGTTAGATCAGAGAGGGTGTAAAATGGTTGGCCCATCCAGGATTGAACTGGAGACCCCTACCGTGTCAAGGTAGTGCTCTGCCGCTGAGCTATGGGCCATCACTGACTGAAGTAATCCTATAATGCGGGGCTACTAGCTCCGTCAAGCCTGGTTTAAGGCCCCGTAAAATTTCAATAACCCGCATGATTTCAAGGCTCTAAAGGGCTGGAAATGAGCGCTTAAGCGCTGCCCCAAGCTTGTCTCGCCAAGCTAAAAACACCATCGAACGCACCTCGGGCGAGCGTTCCGAAGCGTCTTCAAGGTACCCCACAGGAGCCGTGAGTCCACAAGGGTTTAGCCCCTGAAAACTAGTGCTCGTACGAAAAACATTCACGGAAAATCCGTGAAGCACCACTCCCTCTTCGATCTGCACACCGAGAGCGGCGATCTTCGCACCCGCTTCTCCAGCGTCGCTCCAAATCCCCGCTTCTTTTCCTTCACGGATTTCGGCCCCCGGAAATTCTTCTCGCACGACTTCGAGCATCGCGCTGAATAATCCATCGACGAGTTTCCTTACCCCACGACTATCGCCGGTGAGCTTTTCTAATTTTTCTACGATGAACACGACCCACTGGCCGGGGCCATGGTAGGTCGCTCGCCCGCCGCGGGAAACTTCTAAGATCGAAATTCCGCGTCGCTTATATTCATCGGGCGTGAGGAGCAGGTCTTCGCTTGTATTTCTTTTCCCAAGCGTGATGACGGGTGCCACTTCAGAGAAAATGATTTTTCCGGGTTGGCCAGATCGAACTTCTTTTTTTACATCATGCTGAAGGGCGTTTAGATCTTCGTAAGTCCATGGTTTAGACTCTGAGTGGCGGTGGGTGACTACATTCATTTGGAACTACTTCTCATTTGGCATTACTTCGCCTTTCGGCTCAGTAGAGTTGGACCACATCGCCTTCTTGAAAATTCCCACCCGTGTGCACTTCAGCGGTCGCGCCGTCCGTCCCGATAAAGTCCACCACTTCAAGTGTGCCCTTTAACTGACCAGGCGCGCGTCCGAGATAGGCTCCTGTCTTCGGATCGTAAACATCATCGCCCGAGGATAAAACTTTCATAATATCACCTGCGACAAGCCCACTCGACTTCCCTGCATTCACGTAAACTTTCGTGCCCGTAATTTTTGCGATCCGACCCTGCCAAACCATCTTCTCGATCGTACGAACCACATCTGGGATAATCGAAGTCACTGCATTTCTAAGTGCGAGCCTTGCCATTTCATTTCTAAAATCCTGGCTCTCTAAGTTTTCGGTTTCCAGTGCCACCGACGCATTCGCCGAAGCCTCGCCTGCTCGCCCGAGTGCTGCGACTTCCCGACCCGCCGCTACGTCAAAAATTTTCATTTCAACATCGACCGCTGCTAACGACTGCTTCTGTCTAAAAATTCCGATTTCATCGCCTCGCTGGCGGAACGTAATTTTAGTGATTCGCCCGATTGCGACGACCGCAACCCCGAGCCTGCGACCTTCGCGGATGAGCTGGGCGACCTTCACCTTATCGCCACTCACGAAGTCTTCGGTCGTCAGCATCGTCGAAAGATCCTTTGGGACGATCAGGCGCTGTGAGAAAGAAAGGCCTCGCTTTAATTCATCCGCACCGAAAGCGCCGAGAGTCGGCGCACGCACCGGCGTATCGTTCCAGAATGCAAACACCATCACCTTCTTCTTCGGCTGCCCCATCGACTCGACCTTATCAGTCGGGCTGATGCCTTTACCGTAATACGAAGGATCTTCACCCTTATAAAAATCTTGGTCCTTTTGGAATTCAGGTGAGCGCGAGCAGCTGGTCGTAGTCGCGGCTAATAGGGCTAAAGAAATGAATCTGTGTTTGCGAATTTGATCTCTGATCATAAGGTACCTCCTGATGCAGCGGCCGCGACTCGAATATCCACCCGCTCGTCTGAAACATTCACTACCTGAACTTGAAAACCCTCAAAAACCGTCTTTTTTAATGCCGCAGCAATCGCCGGTGCATTTTTTTCTCCTGCGGTCGTCGAGAGGACCGCAAGACTTGCGCGTCCGCCGCGTTCGATTCTTTTTTCAACCACGCGGTAATCACTCCCGAGACTCGCCTGGAGTTTCGTTTTCATCTGAGTCAGTATCGGAAACTGATTTGCGCCATCAATGACGAGTTCAATCCCAGGAGCTTCAGTACTACTTGCCGAAAATCCAGTCTTCGTTTTCTGCCCGAGTTCTAAAAACGCATCGATCGAAAGCCTACTCATCGAAATTTCGATTGAATCAGTGGGAAGAATTTCCATCGTCTTCTGCGTCCCAGAGATAACGGTTCCAGGAAATCGGAAGTCGAGCAAAAGAGCGTATCGGTTATCGCCCGGGTGGTCGGGATCTTCTTCGGCCCTGATTTCTGCCAGAACCCAGCCATTTGCGTTTTGCTTTGCAAACGCGTCGGATGGATCGCGCTTTAACTCTTCAACCGTCGCAAGATTCACGACAAGCCCGCGGCGTTCGAGCCGCGCTTTTAAGTCGGCACGGACCGTGAGAATTGCTTTCGCACAGTCGGTACAGGCCGCATTCCCGCGCACGAAAAGAATCACCTTATTTGCACCCGGCTTTAAAATCTGGGAAGCGTTGAAGGTTAGGTATTTTTTTATTCCCTGAAGATCGACGTCGACCTTAGTCACCTTCGCGCCATTCGTTCGATAATCGCGGACGAAACGTCCGGAGGACATGAGAACTTCGTTTTGAAAAATCTCTTCCTGCCAGTCGGGAAGTTCGCCCAGCTGCGGCCTTGCATTTTCAATCTGCACGCGCAGCTGCGGTCCGACCGTGTCGGCGGCTTGGACAGGATGGATCGACGCCAGAATGAGACAAGTAAGTACGCAAGAAATTTTAGAACCCATATCTAAGAGTCTAAATGGATATGGGGCCCGCGCAAAGCAAAGCGTTAAGCTCCAGCTAAGAATCTGGGTTTTTCACCCCACTGATGGCGAAGCGGTGCGTTAAGTTTGTAAATCTGCTACGAATTGGGCACCCTAAACTCAGATGCCGACACTTCATTTTCTGGGCGATACCCAGCGCACCTTTCTATTCGAACGACTCATCGGCCGCGAGCAAAACGACCGAGAAAGAAAGCTCATCATGGACGCGCTTTCACGCGAAAACTCGGATGGGGTCATCTTCTTAGGCGACCTCGTTTCGATCGGAGCACTCCCCTCACAGTGGAGAGAATTTGATCGCCTGATCGCGCCGCTCACCGAGAAAAAAACTCCTCTCTATACAGTCTACGGAAATCACGATTATTTTTTTGATCGCTGCGAAGCGGAAGCTTCGCTCATGAAACGATTTCCGCTTTTAGAAAGTAAATCCGCTCGGGGGAATATCGCGGTCATCGCCTCGGGGAATATACGAATCGTTCTTCTCGATAGTAATCGCGCGGTACTCACGAATGAAGAATGGGAAGAGCAAAAAAAATCCTTCTTAAAAATATTAAATGAACTCGATAATGATCCCAGTGTAAAAGCCGTCCTCGCCGCCCTCCACCACCCTCCGTATACGAACAGCCGAAAACCCCGTGATTCGAAGGCTGTAAGGCTCGAACTCGTTCCTATTTTTATGCACGCAAAAAAAACACGAGCGTTTTTTTCCGGCCATTGCCACGCTTACGAGCGTTTCTCCATCGAAGGAAAAACCTTCGTCGTTTCTGGAGGCGGGGGCGGATCGCGTGCAGAAATTCTTCCGAAAGAAGAAGCAAAAATCCCAGACCTCTATGCAGGGAAACCCTTTCGACCGTTTCACTACCTCCGTTGTGAATTATCAGAACATGATCTTTCGTTTACCGTCATTGGTCTAGATAAGGGCGAAGCCGAAACGCGAGAGATCGACCGCTTCACCCTATCCCTCGAATAATCGCACGACTACACGAGATGAACGACGTTAAAACCGAAAATTTTATTCACACTTTCGACCATCTGTGGGGTCGTCTGAAGTCCGACGGTCTTCGGAAGTTCTAAACGAGTTTTAAACTTTGCTTCGCCCGTCAGATTTGAAAACTCGATTCGAACCGGGCATTTCCCGCGAAAAGTTATAATATTTCGTTTTAACTCACGAAGCTGCTCGCTTGAAATTTTATCGAGCGGTAGTTTTAGAACGACCTGCTGAACGCGGTTCTTATGCGCTTCTTCGATCCACTCGAGAGTCTTCACGAAAACTTTAGCGCCGTCCGCGGTTGCTTCGACCTCTCCCGCAATCAGAAGCGGCTCGGCCTCTGCCATGGCACGTTTCATCATCTCTGAGTTTTGCGTAAACGACTCAGGAAAGAAAATAATCTCCATCGAACTCGTGAGATCTTCCAGACGCGAGAAAGCCATTCGGCTTCCCTTCTTCGTCATGATCTCTTTTGTCTCGCCGATGAGTCCCGCGATTCGAATCTCAGGTTTTTTCGCGCGCTGGTATCCGCCCGCACCGAAGCCCCCTTGCTCGGGCGCAGGTTTCGAAGCCATCTCAGCCGACTTCGCGATTCCCCAGTCCTTTAATTTATCGATCGACCATCCCAGCCACTCCTCACAGATACTTTGCCAGGTATCCATCGGATGCCCGGAGACATAGAAGCCCACGATCTGCTTTTCCATACTGAGGCGCTTCGACCGCGGCCAGTCCTCTAACTTCTGAAAAAGTGCATCGACCGGAGTAATGAGTTTTACGTCCTCGGCAGAGAAGGAATCGAAGAGTGAACTCTGACCGAGTTCTTTTTCTTCCTGCTCATCAGAAGCAAATTCGAGTAATTTTTCAAGCGACGCCATCAGGCTTGGGCGATTCACTTCCGAAATCGCATCAAACCCACCCGAGATGGTGAGGGCTTCCATCACCTTCTTATTCACCTTACGCGTGGAAACGCGACGTACGAAATCGAGCACTGAGGTGAATACACCCCCAGTTGCTCGCGCTTCTAGAATCAGGTCAACAGCAATACTGCCGACACCTTTAATCGCCTCTAATCCGAAGCGAATTCCTTTTTCCCCGTTTTCGAGGATTTCGACTGAGAAACTTTTCTGGGAAAAATTTACATCCGGCGGAAGAACCGGAATTTTATTCATCTTCGCGTTCCCGATATAGCGCGTGATCTTATCCGTATCGTTTACTTCAGTCGTCATCAGCGCTGCCATAAATTCGGCAGGATAATACGCTTTTAGAAATGCCGTCTGGTAAGTGAGAACACCGTAAGCGGCAGAGTGGGATTTATTGAACCCGTATTCAGCGAATTTCGCCATGAGGTCGAAAATACCTTCGGCGACCTCTTTCTTGAGGCCCTTTTTCAAGGCGCCTTCCGTAAAGATCTCTTTATGCTTCGCCATTTCGTCGGCTTTTTTCTTACCCATCGCGCGGCGAAGTAAATCGGCCTGTCCGAGAGAGTAACCTGCAAGCTCACGCGCAATCTGCATGACCTGTTCTTGGTAGAGAATAACCCCGTAGGTTTCTTTTAAAATCGTTTCAAGTTCAGGTACGACGTACTGAATTTCCTGCCGTCCGTGCTTTCGGTCGATAAAGTCATCAACCATTCCAGAACCCAGCGGCCCCGGTCGATAGAGAGCGTTAATCGCGGTGAGATCTTCTAAAGAGTTCGGCTGAATCCTCGAGCAGAGATCTTTCATCCCGCTCGATTCAACTTGGAATACCCCGTCCGTGTCTCCACTAGAAATAAGCGCAAATACACGCGCGTCTTCATAATCAATTTCATCGAGTAAAAATTTACCCGACGCGGTTCCATTCTGAGCCGACTGTTTCTCGATCTGCTGATTCACAAGCTTCACAGCATTATCAATTACCGTTAAAGTCTTTAGTCCGAGAAAGTCATATTTTACGAGACCGATTTTTTCTCCCGCGTCCTTATCGAACTGGGTGACGATATCGCCGTCCTTCGACATATAAAGCGCGCAGTAATTCACGACCGGCTCTTCGGTGATGATCACGCCTGCGGCGTGAATACCGGCATTTCGGTAAAGACCCTCTAATTTCCGGGCGTATTTTACGACCGTGTTTACCTTAAAATCCTGCTCCATCATCTCGCGAAGACGGGGCTCCTTAGCGATCGACTGGTCGATCGAAATCCCGAGATCATCTGGGATGAGTTTATTAATGACGTCGGTTTCAGCAAAAGAAAGTCCTAGCACCCGGCCCACGTCTTTGATGACGGCGCGAGTTTGGAGTTTTCCGTAAGTAATAATCTGACAGACGTTTTCCTTGCCGTATTTTTCTTGGACATAGTTAATTACTTCGCCCCGGCGATCCTGACAGAAGTCGACGTCGAAGTCGGGCATCGAAATTCGTTCGGGGTTAATGAAACGCTCGAAAAGAAGCTTAAACTTAATCGGATCGATGTCGGTGATAAAAAGTGAATACGCGACGAGCGATCCCGCTCCCGATCCCCGACCCGGACCCACAGGGATATCATTTCGTTTCGCCCAGAGGATAAAATCTGAAACGATAAGGAAGTAACCGGAAAATCCGGTTCTGGCGATCATGACGAGTTCATCTTCTAGGCGCGTATGATATTCTTTTTTCTTTTCTTCCCAGTCTGGAAGTTCGCGTAGTTTCCTAAATGGGTAGGAAGCGAATCGCTTTTCTAACCCCTTACGAGATTCCTCTTTAAAAAATTCGACGCCGTCGAACTCAGCATCTTTCGCGACTCCCTCAGGCCTAAAATTCGGGAGGTGGTAAATGGGGCGGCCCTGTTCGTCCTTAAACTTAAAGACGACATCACACTTCGCGGCGATTGCGACCGTATTATCAGCTGCGCGCGGAAAGCGTTCGAATCGTTCGCGCATCATTTCGGGTGATTTTAAATAATATTCGGACGGAACGAGTGATTTCGGCCGATCAAAATCTAAATTTCGCCCGTTCTCGATACACTGAAGGATCTCGTGAGCCTCGGCATCTTCGGGCTTTAAGTAGTGCACATCAGTCGTCCCGACGAGTTCGACTCCGTAACGTGCACTCCAGTCATTTAATTTTTCATTCACGAGCTCCTGCTCGGGGATCCCGTTATCTTGGATCTCGAGATAGAAGTCGTCCTTAAACCGATTCTTCATCCATTTTAAAACCGTGAGCGCTTCGTCCTCTTCGCCTGAGAGAATTCGATACGGGATTTCTCCGCGCAGCCCACCCGAAAGCACGATGAGTCCATCGCCGTACTGATCGAGGAGCGAACGATCGATCAGAAACTTAGGGATCACGGGAGCGCCTTTCACCACGGGTGGTGAATTTTTATAGGCGATTGTAATCATCTTGCAGAGATTTTTATAACCCGCGAGGTCCTTACACAGGAGAACGAGATTATGGAATTTCGGGCGAAAATTTTGTGAAGCCGGGCCATTCGCAGCAGCACTCGTGGCTGCTTGCTGGGCACCTGCGTATCCGCCTTCGAGGTACCAGACGTCACACCCGATGATGGGCTTAATTTTTTTATTCCGAGCTTCGTTATAAAAATCGATCGTACCGAAAAGATTATTCGTGTCCGTAATCGCGACTGCACTCATCCCGAATTCACTGACTGCAGAAATTAAATCCTCGACATGTATCGCTCCCTGGAGGAGCGAATACTGGGTGTGGACATGGAGATGAACGAAGTCTTTACGTGGTTCTGTCACTTTACTCCCACTCAATCGTCGCCGGCGGCTTAGACGAAATATCGTAAACAACGCGGTTCACTCCGCGCACTTCGTTACAGATCCTGGAACTCACCCGGGCCAAAAACTTCGAATCGAAGTGATACCAGTCGGCCGTCATCCCATCGACCGAGGTAACCGCACGAAGGGCAATGCAGTAGTCGTGAGTCCTGCCATCGCCCTGCACACCGACCGAACGAATCGGAAGGAACACGCCCATCGCTTGCCAAATTTTTTCGTAAAGGCCCTCTTCCTGGAGCATCGAAATAAAAACTTCGTCCGCGCGTCTTAGAATATCACAGCGCTCTTTCGTCACTTCACCTACGATCCGTACCCCAAGCCCTGGACCTGGAAACGGGTGCCGACGGATAAACGCCTCAGGAACGCCCATCTTTCGGCCGATCTCGCGAACTTCGTCTTTAAAGAGATCTCGGAACGGTTCGAGGAGTTTAAACCTTAGGTCTTTCGGGAGACCACCCACGTTATGGTGGGATTTAATGGTATGGGAATGTTTTTTCACGGACGATCCGTCCAGGTGCGAGCTCGCACCATCCGCCGTCGGCGCCGGAGAAGATTCGATCACATCAGGATAAAGTGTTCCCTGCACTAGAAACTCAGGAAGATGACCGACTGTTTTTTCTAACTTCGACGCTTCCTCATCGAAAATTTTAATGAACTCGCCACCGATGATTTTACGTTTCTGTTCCGGGTCCGTGACACCTGCGAGTTTTTCTAGGTAACGGGCTTCAGCGTTCACGCGAGTGACCGGAAGGTGAAGCTGCTCGGTGAAGAGTTTCATCACGCGGTTTCCTTCTTCGAATCGAAGAAGGCCCGTATCGACGAATACGCAGTGAAGGCGATCACCGATCGCTTTATGAACAAGCGTCGCAGCAACGGTCGAATCAACACCTCCAGAGAGTGCACAGATGACGTGCGCGCCTGCAGGAACGACTGACTTAATTCGTGCGACTTCTGATTCGATAAAATTTCCCATCGACCAGTCAGGCGTAAGACCCGCGACTCGAACTAAAAAGTGCCGGAGAAGTTCGGTTCCTTTTTCGGAATGGGTCACTTCAGGATGAAACTGCAGACCGAAAAGTTTTCGTGAGCTATGCTCGATGCCAGCGACTGCACCGCCCTGAGATTTAGCCGAAAGAATAAAATCACGAGGTAGTTTTGCGGTCTCATCGCCGTGGGACATCCAGACTTGTTTTGCGTGTTCAGCGTGCGCGATGGCAAAAGGCGAATCATCTGGGAAGAGGAGACTCTTCCCTTCAGGAATCACTCCCATGCGTCCGTATTCGCGGTTCACTCCAGGTTTTACTTCACCCCCGAAGGCTTGAACCAGGAGCTGAAGGCCGTAGCAGATCCCTAAGATAGGAATGTGGGTCTCCGCTTGGAGCTCGAGTAAGCCCGGTGGAAGCTTCGGAGCTCCCTTATCGTAAACGCTGTTAGGACCGCCAGAGAGGATGATTGCAGAAGGAGCGAATTCACGAATGCGCGCTAAAGATGCATCGCCCGGGAAAACGTAGGAATAAAAACCGATCTCTCGCACGCGGCGTGCGATCAGCTGAGTATACTGAGAGCCATAATCTAAGATCAGAATTTTTTTCATCGTCTATCCCTCTAATGCCGATTAACTCGTCCTGTAGTTCGGCGCTTCCTTCGTAATAATAATGTCGTGAGGATGACTCTCGGTGAGTCCGCTCCCCGTGATCCTGAGGAACCGAGATTTTTCTTGGAGTTCGACGATTGTTTTTGCGCCCACATATCCCATGCCGGATTTTAGTCCGCCGACTAACTGGTGAACGTTTGCGCCGAGCGATCCTCGGTAAGGCACGCGTCCTTCGATTCCTTCCGGCACAAGTTTTCCTGCATCGGTTACATCGGCTTGGAAATAACGGTCTTTCGAGCCCTGAGCTTTATCCATCGCGCCGATACTTCCCATCCCGCGGTAGGTTTTAAACGAACGGCCCTGAAAGTGGACGATTTCTCCGGGCGCTTCGTCCGTTCCTGCAAAAAGCGACCCGATCATGACGGTGTCCGCACCTGCAGCGAGCGCCTTTGTTACATCGCCCGATAATTTAATACCGCCGTCTGCGACGATCGAAACACCGCGCGAACGCGCAGCACGCGAGCACTCGGCGATGGCCCAGAGCTGCGGCACTCCGATCCCGGCAACGACTCGGG
>JBGSHQ010000087.1:0-30823 GCA_041752095.1 Bdellovibrionia bacterium | reverse complement strand
GCGCTTCTATCGCAGCCCCTAAAAGCGCTGTACCCAAAACGCAATCAAAACCTGCTGAAACGAATAAGGGCTTTCGTAAGAAAGAACTGAATTTCGAAGAACGTGTGATCGAGGGACTCTCTAATAAAGGGTATGAATCTCTATCACAAACCGGTTCTAACGATGGCCTCAGAGGCGAGAAGTTATACCGGAAACGTGCTGAATTTGATGAAGATTCGAAGTCTCTGCTTCGGGAAATGGAGTACTTAAAATGAGTACACCTCGTTTTTTAATATCGACAACTTTTCGTGGAAGAACAAAAACAGAAACCTGGGATTCTGTCTCTCCTCTCATGCTCGGAAGGACTGAACGAGGTCCGCTCTGGGTGATCGAGAATACACCCAAAGGTGATGTTCGAGTTCGTTCTTTAGGTGGGAATATCGGTGAAATATCCAATGCCCATTCTCATATGCTCACCCAGGATCAAATGAAGAAGGGTGTGCAAGTAAAATTTAAGAAGCGTGATTCTGAGGAAATTCGTTTAGAGATTCGCGCGCTACGATCGATTCATCCTCAATTTTATCGTGAAACAGGTGGAGCTGATTTTTCAAAAGGGTTTCTCGTTTATCACTGCGTCGGCGACTGGAATACACAGTCCACACGGCATCCAAAAGAATATGTTGGAATGCTTCATGGCGAAGAAATATTCCGAGTGAATGCCGATGGAAATAAAGCTTCGATTAAAGCAGTTAAATCTGGCCTTGCGATTGAAGTGAATGGACATATGAAGTCGCTCGATGGCGGCGGAGAATTCACGCTGTCTGCTACTGAGTTTTTTAAGTCAAGTGTTCGGTTTGGATATGCGAGCTGGTACTTCGCCTCTGCTTCAGAGTCTCGAAAAGATAAAATTTTCGATATTCCAGATCGACCCTTCGAAAATCGTGATTTTTTCCGTTATGCTGCTGGAGCGATGCTCAGCATGCTTCTTTTTTTTGGGATTGCAGCAGTGATTCCAAAACCAGAAAAAGAGGAAGTCATTCCTCCACAGATTCTTAAAGTTCTGGTTCAGAAGAAGAAAAAGGGTCCTAAGCAAGAAATTCCTGGAGAAAAGCGTCCTGAGAATAAGGAAAAAGCTCTTGCTCAAAGTGAAGAGGTATCACCGCAGCCTAAAAAAGATGAACTGATTATTCCGAAAGGCGTTGCGGCGAATGCTGCTAAACCACTCGAGCGTAAGCAAGTTCAGCGAATTAACCGTGTGGCTAACCTTTATCAAGGTATCATGCGTGGCGGTTTAACTAAGATTTTAGATTCGAAGCAGCTTCTCGATAGTTCGAAACTCGGACTGGGTGGAAAACTAAAAGGGGATTCGAAATCCGTTTCAAGCGCACTATCAAATTTAGCGGTTAATTTAAACTCTGGAGCTGGTTCTGGAGACGCTAAAGTAGTGGGTTTTGGAGGTTCGTCGAATGCGAGTGTTCGTGGACCTGCAACGATTGGGTATTCGAATGGTGTTAAAGGCGCTATGACGAACGGAACCGGTGGCGACCGAATTTCGTTAGGATCAGAAGATGCTGAAGTAGAAGAGGGACTGACCAAAGAAGAAGTGGGTCGAGTCATTCACGCTCATATGAAAGAAGTTCGTTATTGCTATGAATCCTCGATGGTACGTTCTTCTCGAGTCGACGGTAAAGTCATACTTGATTTTACGATTAATGGTCGTGGAGTGGTTGCTAAAACAAAAATTTCAGCTTCGACTCTTCCTGATCCGGCTCTCGGTGAATGTATTATGCGAAGACTTCGTACTTGGCAGTTTCCAAATCCAAAGGGTGGCGTAACCGTCGACGTTTCCTATCCGTTTATCTTTAAAACACTGGGTGGGTGATGCATGAGGTTTTCTAACCGTAGTGCCATTCTCACTCTGTTCTTCGGGTCAATTCTTTCTATTGCGTCTGCCGCTAAAGCAGATGAACCGACACGAATATTTGATGCGTGTTCAGATGATGAAAGAATTCGGTTTTCAGAGACATTTCCAGAAGCACCACGGGCATTCGCTTCAGATGCACTTTCATCTAAGAAGGGACCGGAAATTTTTCGTGCTGGCTTTCAGTTAGCCCAGTCCAAAACCTCGTGGGAAGTGCGTGAGATGGGGGACTTTCTTAAAGCGCGTGCTTATTATGGTGAAGGTCTGATCCATCTTGCTTACGAGCGTTTTATGTCCATGCTTGTTCAGCCCCTTCAGCCCGGTGTTCCTATTGTGGGACGCTTAGGTGCGCTTCAATGTGTGATTCGAATCCAGCACGATTATCCGACACTCAGTTTTGGTCGTGCGGCTGTCCCTAATCTCATTTCGTGGATGAAGCGACCTGACCTCGATAACTCAGGTCGTGAAGATTTTGGTCGTGCACTCGTTGTTCGGATGAAAGAAGTCGTGAATAACTGGGATGAGCGCGAAGCGATGGATATCGTGACGGCACTGGGTTCGATTAAGGGTTACGCACTTTACGGCCAAGCGCTTTCTTATCAAAGAAACGGTCAGTACGGAAAAGCCATGCCACTCTGGGATCGATTAGTTGAGAAAGGGGAGCTCCCATCCGCGTTTACACGAGACCGTGATACCCTTCTTATTCTTTATGCCCGAGATTTATACGAGGCAAAGCAGTATGAAAAGGCTGCTGATATTTTAAGAAAAGTTCCTCGCGACTCGAACTATCTCGCTCAGGCGCTTTCGGACCTTTCGTGGTCTCTATTACAAGCAAATAAACGTCGAGAAGCGATTGGCTCTGCTTTTAATATTCAAAAATCTCTTTTAACTCGTGTTTATGCACCTGAGGCTCCTCTCGTCGCTTCGATCGCACTCCACGAAATGTGTCAGTACTCACGAGCCCTAAAGAATGCAGTGTTTTTTAAGAAGAAATATTACCCCGTTTTAATTTGGTTTAATAAATTGAGTGATGCTCAGAAAAATAAACCGTATCAGCTTTTAACAACGGCCCTCCGAAAAAAAGGGGGAGTACCCAATCTCGTTCTGCTCGAATGGCTTCGTTCACCCGAGTATCGCGCCTACCAACTCGAGGCGAATTTACTCTTCGATGAAAAGAAGGCCGCTTATGTTCTCTATTCCCAGCGCGTGAACTCTGAGAAAGGCGCACAGTGGGTGAAAGATTGGAAAGCTCCGATTCCACATTTTTATAATGATGTAGCAGCCCGGCAGAAGGCCGTCGGAAAGAATATGAATCAGGTTCTTACTTACTTAACGAATCGAATTGCGAAGCAGGTTGCAAAAATGGCTGAAAACGTTCAGCTCCTCGAAGTCGAAATTTTCGACCATGCCGGTGAAGACATGGTGTGGAGAAACGTTAACCCTGAGTATCAAGCCTGGTTAGATGAACAGGAGCCTGAAACACGCGCTAAGGACCTTTACTGGGAGTGGGGATCGATGCCTACCGATCCAAAGGTGATTAGCGAAATCTGGGAAGATGAGCTCGGCTGGACCATTGGGAGCGTTCAGGACGAGTGTAAGAACAAAGAGAAATATAAATCTGAAAAATTTGGTGGGAAAAGTGGGAGCGCTCCACAAGCGACTGCTCCTACTCAGTGAAGGATAAGATAGAGGAGTGTTTTTGCTGAAAACACTTCGATGTCTAGGTTTGGGACAGTGTCGAAAAGTTCGACGACATTTTTGGTCTCTTAATTATTAAGAATCGAACGTAATTGCTGAGTTAGCTTAATTGCACAGGAATTGCACTGTATAGAAGTTGGCTAAGTGATTAATAATTTGACGGAACTCTCGGGAGAGGAGTGTTTCTCATGACACATAAAATGTATGGTTTTTTAACTATGGTTTCGGTTGTCGCCCTCACAGGCCTTACGGCTTGTAACGACACCGGATTTTCAATGAACCCCACGGCTAAGGCTGAGCTTGATAAACTCAAGGCAAACCCAACGCCAACATCAACACCCACGCAGTTACCCACAGATCCTCCGGCAGTGTGCTTCCCACCAACGTGTGCGGCACCTCCTGCTGGATGCAATTACGTGGATTCAGTGATCGTGAATGGATGCTTAAAGAGTTGTGGAACTCTGAAGTGTACCCCAATCGATCCACCGGTACCTACACCTACTGCGACGGCAACTCCAACGCCAACGCCTACGGTGACAGCTACCCCAACTCCGACGGTTACGCCGACGCCGACACCTACTGTGACGGCTACGCCAACTCCGACGGTTACTGTAACTCCAACACCTACGCCTACGGCTAAGCCTCCAGTTGCAAAACAGGATGCTTATAACGTAACAGCGAATACGACTGCTAAAGTCGATATGCTCTTCTGCATCGATAACTCAGGTTCGATGTCGAATAAGCAAAAGGTGTTATCGGATTCAGTGGATACCTTCATCGGTCAGTTCGTGATGCGAGGTGTGGATTTCCACATCGGTGTCGTAACGACCGACGTATCCAGCACGAGTGCTAGCTATTGGGCTTCTAAGCTCCCTGGCTACCTCGATGTGAACCGTGGACGCCTTGCTTCGAAGTACGAGCGTTACCTCACTTCATCGTCGGCTAACACTGTCGATAAGTTCAAGGTGAACGCAAAAGTAGGAACAAGCGGTAGCGGTGATGAACAGTGCTTCGCATCGATGCTCTTTGCACTCGATACGGGCATGCTGGCAACAGGCGGCTTCAACGAAGGATTCGTCAGAGATGACGCTCTTCTTTCGATGATCGTTGTCTCGGATGAAGATGAAAACGTCGGTAGGAACAACCCAGGTGAAACTGTGGATGGTCTGATCGCACGAATGAAGTCTCGTCTGGCAGCAGTAAAAGGTCCGAATTCTCGAGGCTACAGCTTCGACTTCGTGATCAATAAAACTGCAACAGCACCAGCGTCGATCTCATATCCGCTCTCCGCAGGAGCGAACTTCTATCCGAACTTCTACTTAAAAGCAGCAGATGCCTTCGTCGCGAAGACATATGATGTTCTGAAGAACTTCGGTGGAGATCTTGCGAAAATCGGTGGAGACATCATCAATCAAGCTGAGAAAGAGTTTAAACTCACTCAGAAGCCAATCGATGGAACGATTATTGTGAAGATTGATGGTAAGACGATCGCTCTTGATGGAGTGAACGGCTATACTTACCACGCTGATCGCAATACGATCGAACTCTGGGGAGCAGCTCTTGCTTCTAGCCCTGGAGCAAAAATCACGATCGATTACCAGTACGCTCAGTAACACTTAGCTTGAGCGAAAAACGACTTTACCCCTTCCTGGGATTCCCAGGGAGGGGTTTCGTTTTATTTAAGATCATCCCACCATGCAGAGATGATCGGTGAACCGCCGAGGGGTTTCCCAAAAAGGTAGTGGTCGAGGAGTTCGATGAGCTTTGGGGGATCGAAAGGCTTCTTAATTACCGGAACCTTAAGAGAATAGGATTTAAGCGCCTGGACGGCCTCTTCGTAGTTTCCTGTAATAATAATGACAGGAATCCCAAACTCTACTGCGGCTCGCGCGAGATCGCTCCCTTTTCCAACCATCATGTAATCCGATAAAATAAGGTCAACACGCGGGTTCTTTTTAAGAACTTCTATTGCGCTAAAACCATCCTCTCGAGCGACGATGTCGTAGCGTTCGGTATTAAAAAGCAGATCCTGGAGTCCAGTGAGGAGATCCAGATCATCTTCCACGAGCAGAATTCGCTTTTTAGAGTTTTGAAAAGGATGATGACTCACGACTAAGAACTAACTCACCTAACCATTAAAGGAAAAGCAAAACGTTATAGCCGTTCGAATCACCTTAAGCGTAAACTTTTTCTTTATGCTCTTCAGCTTCCTTGCAAGAGATGCAGAGTGTAGAAACTGGACGCGCTTCAAGTCTGCGAGGTTCAATCGACTCTTCGCAGTCTAGGCAGGTTCCAAAACTTCCTTCTTCAATTCGTGCAAGTGCTTCGTCGAGTTTTAGAAGTAAGAGGCGTTCACGGTCGCGGAGTTTAAAAATCAGGTTCTGGTTCACTTCACTTGCTGCGAGGTCTGTCTCATCAGGTAAATCGTCCTGTGAAACGGCAAGCTCTTCTTTCATCGCATTCTTCGAGTTATTTAAAATTCGCTGCTTTTCTTCGAGTAGCGTCTTCCGAAACTTCGTTAGTGTCCTAGCATCCATACGTATCCCCCCTAGGCGAATGACTTCCGAACTTACTTGCTGCTTCCCTTACTGGTAGGCTTGCGAGATCGAAATCACCCAGTGTTTCACCGCAAATCCTTGCGATGAGGAAAACGATTATAAGAAGTTCTAAGATCGAACAAGAAAAAAGTTGAGTAAAACGAAGTTCTTATAATGCGCGTCGTTATGATTCTTGTGTTTTGGATGAAAAAAAATGAAGTGAAACGATCCATTCCAAAAAATAAATTCACGAAAAATCAGCTGAAAAATAGATGTTAATTCGGCTAATAAAGCACGCTCGATCTTATTCTGTCTTGAAAAAGCCATCAGTGACGCAAGCGGAGAAATGTTTTTTAGAACCTGAAAAAAGTCATGACCGATAGCGACGCTTGAGAAAAGAATTCAAGCTCGTTAAAGGTTAATGAGATGCCAAAAACGAAAAAACCGCTCTCGCGTCCAGCGATCCTCATTTTAGCCGCCGGTTTAGGGAAGCGGATGAAATCGCCGCTCCCTAAGGTGCTGCACGAAATTTGTGGTGAGCCGATGATCATTGCTTTGCTCCGCTCACTCGTGCGTTCACTGGGGAGCGATGCATGTGAAGTTGGAATCGTTGTCGGTCACGGACGCGCGCTCGTAGAAAAAGCGGTTGTGAGTGCTACTTCTTCTCAAGAATTTTCAAATCTGAAGATCACCTTTCTCATCCAGTCCGAACAGAAGGGGACTGGCCACGCCGTTCGGGAGGCGATGAGTTCGGCTTGGGGTAAAAAAAGAACCAGTGAGGGCACTCCGATATTGGTACTGCCGGGTGATTCTCCACTCATTTCGCCTGAACTTATTTTTTCAATGATGGCTCCTCTTTCAAAAGGAGCGTCGCTCCGCCTTCTGACCTGTGAAGTCCCTGATCCAAAGGGTCTGGGTCGAATCATCCGTCAGGGCGGAAAACAGTCGGGTCAGGTTCTCCGAATCACTGAAGAAAAAGATGCAAACCCGAAGGAAAAGCTCATTCGCGAGGTTGCGGCTTCGATTTATCTTTTTGATATAAAGTTTTTGATGAGCACTCTCCCAAAGCTCACAACAAAAAATGCTCAAGGCGAATACTACCTCACCGATCTTGTCGCCGTAGCGGCTAAAGCAAAGAAAGTAATGCCGCTCAAATGGCAGAATGCAGATGATGTTCGCGGCGTGAATGATCTCTGGGAGCTTGCACTTGCGGAACGCATTCTCCAACTTCGAATTGTTGAAGCGCATGCACGAAATGGAGTTCGCTTCTTGGATCCATGGAGCGTTGTCGTTGGAGCGGGGGTCCGAATTGGAGAAGGGGTTATCGTCGAACGCGGAGTGATTCTGCGCGGAAAGACCGTCATTGGTAACGGAGTTGAGATCAAGGCGGGATGCTACGTTGTTGATTCGAAGATCGATGACCGAGCGAAAGTTGGACCGTATGCGCATTTTCGACCCGAGAGTGTGGTCGGTAAAGATTCAAAAATCGGAAATTTTGTTGAACTGAAAAAAACGATCGTCGGCGACGGGACTTCGATCGCGCATCTTTCCTACTTGGGGGATGCGAAGGTTGGCGCTCGGGTGAATATTGGATGCGGGTTCGTCACATGTAATTTTGATGGTCGTACGAAAAACGGTTCTCGTAAGCATGAGACCGTGATTGAAGATGACGCTTTTATCGGGAGTGATTGCCAAACGGTAGCCCCGGTACGAGTCGGGCGTGGTGCTTATGTCGCTAGTGGATCGACCCTCACGAAAGATGTAGAGCCCGAAGCACTCGCAATTGCTCGTGCTCGGCAGGAAAATAAACTCGGTTACGCGAAGAAACTAAAATAAAATGTGTGGAATTGTTGGATATATCGGAAATCGCCCTGCAGTTGATGTTCTTTTAAAGGGACTGAAGCGACTCGAATACCGCGGATATGATTCGACAGGGATTGCGGTTTCGGTGAGCACGGCATCTTCAGGGACTGCCCCGATCACGATCAGGAAGAGTGAAGGGAAACTTGAAAACGTAGAACGCCTTGCTCTGGATCTCGATATGGGCTCTAAAAATTCCCACTGCGGAATCGGTCACACGCGCTGGGCGACCCACGGAAAGCCCACCACTCAGAACGCTCATCCACATCGAACGGGGCACGTCGTTCTCGTTCATAATGGAATCATCGAAAATTATCAGGAAATAAAAAAAGAACTTCTTTCGAAAGGCCATCAACCCCAGTCCGAGACAGATTCTGAACTTTTTGGATTTTTAGTCCTAGATGAGATGGCAAAAGGGGTGAAACTTCTTCCTGCTGTTCTTAGTTGTTTTAGAAAACTCGAAGGTGCGTGTTCAGTTGTGATCATGAGCGAGAATGAACCGGGTAAAGTCATTGGCGTTCGTAATGGGACTCCGATGGTTGTGGCGAACGATCCTAAAGGGGGTGCCATCATCGCCAGTGATGCCCAGCCTTTACTTGAGTACACTAACGATGTTTTTTTTCTTGAAGACGGTGATGCGGTCGAAATTACAGAAAAAGGGGCGCAGTTTTTTAGTCTCACGACCGGAAAGCCTGTCGATCGAAAATCGACCCATCTCGACTGGTCGATTGACCGAATTGATCGGGGTGGATTTCCCCATTACATGTTGAAAGAAATGTACGAGCAACCAACAGCGCTCGTTGATACACTAAATGCATTACTCGATCGTGCAAAAACGGATGCGTTCCCTCTGGCTAAACATGCGGGGGAGAAGTTGCTTTTCGAGGCAAAGGAACTGATATTTGTTGCCTGTGGATCAAGCTGGCATGCGTCTCTACTCGGAAAATATTGGCTTGAAAAATACGCACGCATTCCTGTCGCGGTAGAACTTGCGAGTGAGTTTAGATACCGCGATCCGGTCTTACGACCGGGGACTCTGGTGATTGGTGTTTCACAGTCGGGTGAAACCGCGGACACGCTTGCGGTTCTTCGCGATATGAAAAAACGTGGGGTGCCGACCGTTGGAGTAACGAATGTTCGGGGTTCTACGATTTCACGTGAAGCGGATGGCGTTTTCTTCACTGCAGCAGGGCCAGAAATTGGTGTGGCTTCGACGAAAGCACTTCTAACTCAATTTCTAACTCTTCTCGTTTTTGCTGGCGCACTCGCGGAGCGCAGAAAAAAGTCGACCGAAAATGAGGAGCTCTTTCATAACACGATTGCACTCCCTCATCTTCTTCAGACCTATCTTGCGAATGCGAATGGGGTAGCGAAAAAAACGAAGGAAGTAGCGAAAGCACTCGTGAACGCGAAAGGTTTTTTCTTTATTGGCCGGGGCTATTCTTATCCCATCGCTCTGGAAGGGGCGCTCAAGCTTAAAGAAATCGCTTATGTTCATGCTGAAGGATACGCGGCTGGTGAGCTGAAGCATGGACCGATCGCTATGATTGATGAAGAGATGGTGGTCGTTGTTCTTGCACCGAAAGATTCTTGGAGAGATAAGACGGTTTCTAACTTAGAAGAAGTGAAGGCGCGTGGAGCTAAAATTGTTTCCATTGGCGCACCCGGCGACCATCACCTTCGAGATCTTTCTGATTATTGGATTCCTCTACCTGAGCTCGCGGACGAAGCGCTTTTACCGTTCGTGATGACTCCTGTGGTTCAGCTCCTCAGTTATGAGATTGCGATCCTGAAGGGTACCGATATCGATAAACCTAGAAACCTTGCAAAGAGTGTGACGGTCGAATGAGCGCAATTTTTATTGGTCTCATATCAGCGGTCTTCGCAAGTATCCCTGGACTCATCCAAAATCATATTGAGCTTGAGCGCCCACTCTATCTTTTAGGTCTGGGTCTATTCGCAGCGACCGCTCAGGCCGCTTATTTTAGGAAATTTCCTGCTCGGACTCGTGCCTATGATGGAATTGCAGATCTTTTTATTTTCATCCACTCACGGCTCCCTGAAGAATCATGGCTTAGGTGGTTTTATCGATCGGCGCTCTCGCTTTTATTAAATTTATTTGGAGCGGGTGTTGGACTTGAAGGGGGAGCTGCGGAAGCGTCGCAGTCTTTTATCCTTTCGATTCGTTCACCTTCAGAACTTTGGAATGAAACCCGTAGAAGAACTGATATTTCAGCGATATTAGCGGGTGCGATTTCAGCTGTTTTTCAAGCCCCATTTACTGCCGTCGTGCTATCGTTAGAGGTCGGCTCAGGTGGACGAGCTCAGTCTGCGATTCTTTCCGCGGTTTCTGCGTATGCAGGAACATTATTCATTTCTAAGAAATTTGGGTTTGAGTCTGAATGGCTTGGATTTTTTCAAGCCGCTCCTCAGGGCGACTATAACTGGTTTCTCATTTTCGCAGTCGGCGCAATCGGTGGAGTTCTTTCATTTCTAGTGATCCGTGGACTTCGCTGGTTCCAAGAATCTGTCGTTGCCATCTTTAAGAACATGATGTGGGCGCGCTCACTTCTAGGCGCAACTCTTCTTTCTTTGATTCTCGTCCTTCATGCTCCTCTTCATGGATCGCCGATTGTTTCGATGACTTCCCTCATGATGACGGTTCGTACGATGGATATCCAGGCGGCTTATTTTCTTGCTAAAGTATTAAGCCTAGCCACGGTGGTGGGTTGCTTTGGTACGATCGGAATTTTTTGGCCCTTGTTTATGATCGGCGCATCGTTTGGCCTGATGTTACTCTCTGGGGTGGTTGGAGTATTTGTTGGTGCTGCTGCTATTTGGGCGGGTGTTATTGGTGCCCCAATTGCTGCAGGAATTTTAGCGTATGAGATGACGGGAAGCTGGAAGCTCATGGCCACTTGCCTTCTCGTTGGATTTTTATCGGATGCGATCCGTAGATTTTTTAAGCAGTCAGCTCTCGTTCACCGTGATCTCGAAGCGCGGGGTCTTTCACTTCTGGATGGCCGTTCGGCTACAGTCCTTACTTCTATTTTAGTTCGTGATGCGATGACGACTGATCATGAAAATGTTAATGAAAATGATTTGGTTAAGGAACTCACCGAAAAATTTCTAACTTCGAAACATCCTTTTCTTCCGGTCATAAATCAGAAGGGTCTTTACGTCGGTCTGCTCACTCTCGATCTCATTCAGGATGGCCTTTCAAGTGCACAGGGGAGCGATGCTTTTTTTGAGGTGAAAGATCTCCTCTATCGTTCGAAGTCAAAAACCCGAACGGTTCGGGATACCGATAATTTATCGATGACCAGTGGAATCTTCGGAGACCAAGCATGTGTAACCGTTTTAAATGGTGAGGGATGTGTTGTGGGGCTCTTATTCGCATACTCCGTTCGAGCCGCTTATGACCGCGAAGTCGCTCGTCGTTCACTTTCAGAATCAAGACGAGTCGTAACATGATCGATTTTGATGAAGCCCCGGGTGGGTCCTCGGGTTCAGTTTACCACTCGCGAGAAAACTTCTCGCGGCCGGAGACTCCCAAGCCAAGAGCGCTCTCTCCGGGCGAAGTGCCCGTTTATCTCGAATCATTAAACGAACCTCAGCGTGAAGCAGCTGAACATGTGGATGGACCGCTGATCGTTTTAGCGGGAGCGGGTTCCGGAAAAACGAAGATGCTCACTTCGCGAATCGCCTATCTGATGGATGTTCGCGGAGTGCCGGGGAGTCGAATCCTTGCAGTAACCTTTACGAATAAGGCTGCTCGCGAAATGAAGCACCGAGTGGAGAACAGTGTTCAGTCACGTGGTTTTCTCGGCGCTCCTGAAATTGGAACTTTTCACGCGATTTGTGTGCGGATTCTTCGTCGGGAATTAGCGGCTACTCCGTTTACGAAACCTTTCGTCATCTATGATGATTCGGATCAACTTTCGCTCGTAAAGCGAGTCGTTGAAAAATTAGGGATCGACGATAAAGCATTCAGTCCGAAGGCGATGCAAGCAGGAATTAATCGATTAAAATGCGACGCGATCGAACCGAAAGAACTCGAACCCTCGCCGCACGATCTTTTTGAGCGGCAGTTAAAGCGTGTTTATACCGAATACCAGAAAGATCTATTCGCAAATAACGCTCTCGATTTTGGTGAGATACTCTGCATGCCGTACCGGATTTTTCGGGATCACCCTGAAATTCGAGCGAGATACCAACAGCGTTTTCTCTATATCCATGTCGACGAGTACCAGGACACGAACCGAGCGCAGTACCTCCTTCTTTCGATGCTTGCGAAAAAGGAGTTCGGCGGTCACGAAAATATTTGCGTCGTTGGAGATGAAGACCAGTCGATTTATAAATGGCGGGGCGCTGATATCAGAAACATCATGGATTTCGAAAATGATTATCCAGGCGCTAAAGTCGTAAAGCTCGAGCAGAATTACCGCTCGACGAAGACGATTATTAAAGCCGCTTCGCAAGTGATTAAGAATAACCGTGAACGAAAAGATAAAACGCTCTGGACTGCGCATCCCGAGGGGCCTCTGATTCTACGTACAGCGCTTGCGGATGAGAGAGCTGAAGCTGAGTATGTAATCGGCGAGATTAAGCGAATAGCGGCTAATGAAGGCCGCGCTTACACCGATTTTGCTATTTTCTACCGCACTCATGCGCAGAGTCGTCAGTTCGAAGAAGTGTTTCGCCGCGAAAAGATTCCCTATGAAATTGTTGGCGGGCTCAGGTTCTATGACCGTAAAGAAATTAAGGATGTTCTTTCCTATTTTAAAGTTCTCCAGAATGCCCAGGACTCGGTCAGTCTGAAGCGGGTGATTAATACCCCGGCGCGTGGGATCGGCAAGACGACGATCGATAAGTTAGAGGCTGTGCAGACCGAACTCGAGCAGACGAGACGGGTTGATACGCCGACGCCAGAAGGCGCGGCGAGTTCTGCAGGGCCAGTCGAGTTCGATTTTAACGACGGAGAAGCGCGCGATACCTCGCTCTGGGCTGCACTTCGAATCGCGTCGAAGGATTCTTCTGTGACCTCGGCTGGGACCGCGAAGAAACTACTTAATTTTTACACGTTCATGGAAAAGCTCATGCACGCTCGTCCGAAGCTTTTACTCTCAGAGCTTTACCATCAGATTTTAGATGAGACGGGTTACGTAGCGGAGCTTCGTAAAGAGGGAACGGATGAGGCCGCCGCTCGAATCGAAAACTTAGAGGAATTCGATACCGTCCTTCAGGAGTTCGAAGAAACCCAGTTAGAGGGATTATCGGAAGAAGAGATTGAAAAGAAAAAGAATGAGCTATTACCGATCTTTCTCGAAGAGTCTGCACTTGCGACAGATGTCGAGGGACGACCGAAGGATGAAGTGATTCCGTCACTTCAGATGATGTCGCTCCATTCATCTAAGGGTCTAGAATATCCGGTCGTGTTTCTCGTGGGTATGGAGGAGGGACTTTTTCCTTCGATCCGTGGGATGGAAGACGCGAATGACGAAGAAATCGAAGAAGAGCGGAGACTCTGCTACGTCGGAATTACTCGTGCTCGTGAACTCCTGTATCTCACTCACGCATCGATTCGCCGTATCTGGGGCCAGATTAATTACCAAGAGCCAGCAAGATTCCTCCAAGAAATTCCTGCCGATCTCATGGATTTTAAAGACCATACGGTCGGCGTCGGGGCGGATACCTATCGCCTGGGTTCTTCGAAGCATTTCGAGCGGAAGCACTGGGGCAGTGATTGGGGTGGTGGAGGGAGTGCTGGGCGTGCAAGCGCCGATGATTTTTCACAGTTAAATGACCATGATCGAGCGAAGGCTGCTGCGGGTGCTGCGAAGGCATCGGGTGGTGTTTACCGAATCGGTTCGAAGATGGAGCACCCTGATTACGGATCGGGTAAAATCCTGGCCCAGGAGGGAACGGGCGCAGATGAAAAAATTACGGTGCAGTTTTCCTCGGGAGCGCCCCGGAAGTTTCTCGTACGGTTTGTGGAGAGTTATATTCACTCGTGAGAGTGAAGGGCCTGGTTAAAGGGCAATAATCCATAAAACCTAATGATTTCATACATAAGTTGATACGCATTAAATTATATTGCGCATCGCATTATAGCACGATATACCCACGACATCACTTTTTCGGTATTGTCCCACTTATGTAGGAGAGAGGCGGTTTAAGTAGACGCCTTTTAGAGTCAGGCTTACCCGGTTTTCGAGCCCGAGTTTCCCTCTCCACTCGTCCTCCCAGAACTTCTTCCCCGCGATGATTTTCAGAACGATCCGGGCGATTCTCGCGACACCCTTCGCGCCCCAATTGAATCCGATCTTCTTCACGCGCCGGCCGACCTCGCGCATGAGCCTTTCGATCTTGGATGTCACCTTCGGCGGAAGCTCATTAGTTTCGATCCAGTGACGAAGAAACGTGAATAGATTTTTCTTCGCGTTCTCGACGTAGACGGCCGCGATAAGGAACCCTTTCTCGCGAAGGTCGGAGATTACCGCGTCGAGGGATTTTTCAGCGTCGCGAATGAGGACCTCAAGTTTCAGTTTCGACTCCGGATCGCTCGCCGTCGGCATATCAATTTGGATCGTCTTATGGAGCGCCGCCGTCAGCTCCCGCGATAGCTCCGTCCCGCATCGCTCCTGATACCGCATCAAATGAAAGAACTCGTAGGTGAGGTGCCACTGGCAACGCTGGATTTCATCTGCGAGCTTCCCCATTGAATCGATTAAACTCTTCTCGCCGTCGCAGAGTAAAATGTTCGCGATCGGCTTTGGTTTTATTTTCGGGTGGTTATTCGCTTTTTCGATCTGATCGGCGACGTGTTTCCACCCGCGCTTCGCCCAGATCCCGACCGGGACGATCTCGTTTTTCAGAGTGAGGCCGAGCACGATCTTGAGATCGCTTTTTCGCTCCTTTTCCGGCTTAAAGATCGATACAGGTTCTTCGACGACTTCGACCCCGGCCGCTACCTTCTTTGTCGATTTCTTCCCATTTTTCTCGGGAAATCCGGTCCCATCCGCCATCAGGTAAACGATTCCTTGTCCACGGACGTGGGGATTGATCGTGTCCGCGTCAGCGCGCGCGATAATCCGGTGAAGCTGCATTCGGTTGATTGAAATGCCCCCGATCTGCGTCAGATGCCCACAGCTTCGCCGGTAGCTCTGCTCGGCGATCGTCTCGCAGGCGAGCTTCTGGAATTCCCTCGTCTCGGATTGATATTTTTTCAGCCTTAAAATTTCCCGAAGCGGAACGACGCTCGCGCCGCAGTTTCGGCACCGAAGCCGATTCCAATCGTAGGGAATTTTCCCGACACTCGAACTGAGTTTTTTCGAATCCCTCCGGTAACGACGCAGCTTCGGTGCCCGGCAGCAGGAACTCGCTTCGTCAGGGTCGAGCTCGCGGCCATTACTCTCGGCGACGATTCCGTCGCAGACGCGTTTATCGATGCCCTCCAGGAGGCATCCGACGAAGCGGCCTGTCGCCTGCTCCTGAAACAGCTCCTTCGTGGCGAGCACCAGCGAATCGAAGAAGTTTTTTTCCGAAAGAAAGTTGACCTCGAACTCCATCTCGATATTGAATCTCAACCGGACCCTCCCTTGGTTCGTAAATGTACTGATGAATGTAGTTATCCATCACGCTATTCACGACGCCCGGTGGGGGTCCATCTCTTCATTTCGGGGCCGGTTTTCAAGCCCGATTATTCCCTAAAAACCTAATGATTCCGGTCAAAAATGACACATTGCAAATTATATATTGCGCAGTGAGTTATAATGCTGTAGTTTGCAGCTCTGTTAATAACCGTCCCGGCAGAGTGCTTGGAGAATCATCTCCTACGAAACTGGGACAATATCAAAAATTTAAATTGGAGAAAAAAATGAAGAAAATGAGCCTGTTAGTTTTGTCGATGATTACGATTTCCACGTCTTCTTATGCCGCCAGCTATTCCGGCATAGCGTGCAACTCACAGAAAGGGTTTACGTGCAAGTATGGCTCGGAAGGCTCTGAGAATCCCGCAGCAGATGCGACTATTAAACTAAATTCTTCGATCACCTCCATTCCAAATGCAGGAACTGCAGGTCACTCCACTTTCTTTGGTACTTACGTCGAAGTTTCCAAAAAAAGCTTGTCGGAACTTCAGATTGCTACGCAGAATATCCCCGGCATTGAGGGCCGAAAATGTGTCAATGGTTCAGATCACCCCTTTGAAACAGGGACCTGTTTTCAAGCCACTGCATGCGTCACTATCAATGTTGATTATGCACTATGCACAAAAATCGCTTACGACCAAAACACTGGAAAGAAGATCATTACCTGTCCTAGTGGTCGAGTCATTCGCGAATAACTCCACTGAATTAGCACGCAACGATTGCGCGCTTATACAAATGACTTCGGTGCGAGCCAGGGATTAAAAAATTGGATTAAAAAAGCGGGGAAAAAAATGAAAACTAAAATTTTGAGTATTGTATTTCTTTTGCTTGGGTTCGGAATGACAACTGCACTGGCCGTCGAAAAAGAAAATCCGACGATCTACGTCTATGACATGAAAGCGCAAAAAGTCCTCGGCACCTACGATGATCTCGGTAAAATCGTTTTATCTCCGAAAAACAGCCAAACCGATATTCTTCTCGTCTGGGAAGAGTCCCGTCTCGGTCTTCGTTTTCAGGTTTACGGTAATCCGACCTCGGGTCAGGTTTTCCTGACGGGTTACGAGATGGGAGAAAAATGGAAGAACCTAAACACAACCCTCGATCGAGTCGAAAAGGAAACTGCGAAGGTCGTCACTACACGGAAAGTGAGCTTTGATTCCTCTCGCGATCAGCAGGTAATCCAAAAAGAAATCGCCGTCGCCGTTGAGGAAATTATTTCATCTGTAAATTCTCGGACTCAGATGCTTAAGATCAAACGTCGCGTAATCTCCGTAAGCAGTGCCATCGGTACAGTCGTCCTCGCCGTTGTTTTCCTTTTTGCTGGGGTCGCGGATTAAGATCGCTCAAAGATCCTAAATGAGCTCGCAACGACTGCGCGCTTAGATGAATAAATACGGCGCAAGCCATGGAACAAAAACTTTTAGTTAAATGCAAGGAGAATAAAATGAAAAATCTATCGGTATTCGTAATGAGCTTTTTAAGCGTTTCTGTGTTTGCTCACCCTGGCGATGAAAAGCCAATGAACACAATCGATGCAGGAAGCACTATCAATGTCGCGATGGATATTAATATCCCTTCAGACAATAAACTTCTGGCTCAGAACGGCAAACTGTTCTCATTTTATGGTCCAATCAATGGGTCCACTCCTTTTTGCTCGTTCGCAGCTACTGACGCGAATTTCGACGATTTAGGTAGAGATTCTGTGCTTAAGGCTGGCACCCAATTAACGGCATTTGAAGTTCGTGGTTCAAAGGTATGGGGCGATGGCGCGGTTGTTATTCGTTTTAAGAGTTCAAGCGGAAACGTGCTTCATATTAATTGCGCAACTAATTATGATACGAAAAATCATGATATTTATGGCACTCCTTCTATCGGCCAATTCCGTGCGGCTGTTCGAAACTTTGTGACTTTAAATCTCGCTCCGCCCGTTGAGCTCTGAATTTGCACGCAACGATTGCGTGCTTAATTGAATACTTTCGGAACAAGCCTCTGAACGAAAAATAGAATCTCAAATTGGAGAAAAAAATGAAAAGCACCTCGCTGACCTCGGTTACCGCTCTTAGCGCAATCACACTATTCTGCCAGACTCCGGCACAAGCATGCAGCATATTCCATCTCGAGGGAACCGACGATGCTATTACTGCGAAAGGTTATGATTACGACACCACGACCGGCCAAGCATTCATTAATGATCGAGGTCGCGAGAAAACTGCGCTCGTCACGAGTCCGAAACACTGGTCACGCGCTCTAAAATGGGTTTCTAAATACGGCAGCGTATCCTTCACCCAAGTCGGCCAAGAGTTTGCCTTTAGCGGTATGAATGAAATGGGACTTGTGATCGAGCCCCTTGATCTTGATGAAACCATTTATCCAGCCTTCGATTCGAAACGAAAATATTTGAATGAAGGCCAAATCGTTCAATACACACTCGATACTGCAGCGACGGTTTCAGAAGCCGTCACTAATCTACAGAAGCTTGGAATCGCTCGACTTGGCGTAGACCTCCATTACTTCGTCTGCGATAGCACGAGAGCCTGTGCGACACTCGAATTCATCCAGGGCAAGCTAGTCGTTCACACGGGTAAGGATCTACCTATTAAGGCATTTACGAATTCCACATACGAAAATTCAATTAAGAATTATCAAAGTGTCGATGCGTCTCGATTACGCGATTATGCAAATGCAAATATGGAAGAGCGCTCTCTCATGCGTTTTCAGCTCATTACTGAATCCAGCAAGAATGCATCGAGAGCCGCAGACCCAATCCAGTTTGCCTTCGATGCCTTAGAGCGAGTCGCTGTTGCTAACCCATCGAAGAAACCGAACGAACGCCTTGAAAACTCCCAGTGGAACCTCGTCTATAACCAGACGAAGAAAAAACTATACTTTCGGAGCCATGTCTCACCCACGATCAAGGAAGTAGATTTCTCTGCGATCGACTTCAACTGTAAGCCCACTTCCCTATTCATGGATATGAGTCTTCCGGTTTCTGGAAATGTGTCGAAAGAATTTCGACCAATCACCTTAAATGACCGTAAGGAACTCATTAAGCAGTTCAGCGCTACAAGCTTCCTACAAAACTTAATCATTCCAAGCAAATCAGCTGCTTCGAAATGCGTAGCGGTCACGAAACCTTAACTTTACGAATAAAATTTCCTGAGGAGGAAAAAAATCATGAAAACGAATCTCGTTGTAACAACTGTAATTGCAATTTTAACCGCATCCGCATCATATGCAGAAATCGACTGCCCTAGTTCTGTTCGTGTCCAAGTCGATGGACTCCGTTCCACTTCATCCACCAATAAAAGAGCAATCAATCAGCTCTATGAGCGCGGAGATAAACAAACCTCGAAAAGCTTTATTGCAGCATCTCTTGCATCCGTGAATCAGATCGAATCTCTCGATGATCGACTCACACTTAATAACGACACCTACCGAATGGAATGTGATTATAAGGGCAAGCAAAGTCGACTCTTGATTAAAAGAGGACCAAAAGAAGGAACCTACCTCGCCCAACTCAGCATCGGCCGAGTTGACTACGAGAATGAAAATCGGGGTAGTAATCCCATCTCAATGCACGGAATTGGTGCCGGAGTTCTCGAAACCTACTTAACAAATGTTTCTAGAAATGGAATTGGCGAAAACGCAAATCGCGCAAACTACCTCTATATGGAACTTGATGTCCAAATCCCTATGGAAGAGGGCACGGACGGATTCACTGAAACCGCTAAAATCGGCCAGGCGGCAAGCGTCAGTTATTCAGTCATCCGTTAATATTTAAAATGGAGCATTTATGAAAAAATCACTCATTATACTTGCAATCTTCGCCTCATTCTCTGCCCATTCGGCACCTGCGAAATCCTACAAATACACCTGTGCTTGTGTTGATACGGGGATGGAATGCGAAGGGGCAGAACGCATGGAAGTCGCGGTAAGCGAAACCAAAGCAAAAATTAAAATCAGCATGGAAGATGGAGATTTTCCTCTCTCATTCGAAACGCAATACAATCCAGATTACCAAGCACCAGGAAAATACAGAAACTACTCGCAGTATAAAATTTCTTCGATGAGCAAACCGGAATACTCGATGAAGTCGTCTTTTCTAGTCGACGGAGAAATGCCTTTCGGTGCAAAGACCGGAACCGTTCTTTTCCAATCCATTGCTAGAAGCTCGGGCTTCTATAGCTGGCTCTACGAGTGCGAAAAGAACTAAAGCGTCTTTAAGTACTCGATCAGATCCTTCTTATCCGCATCAGGAAGATCCGTATAAAACTCGTGACCCACGTTTGACTGCCCAACCAGAGAGGTGTCGTAGATCGAACGTGGGTTTACCTTTTCAGTCACTGTCTTCTTCGGAAGTGACTTGCCATCTTTAGATACCTGTACCGTTAGCCCAAGCTTCTCTGAATCGAACCGCTCTAACTCCCCAGCATTCGAAAGTGAAAACTGCTTCGGACGTTCTGAGGCCGGGGAAAGAAGCGCCTGGATATTCGGGACCGATCCGTTATGGAGATATGGAAATCGCGCCCAGATCGCGTGTAACCGTGGAGCGATGTAAGACTCTTGGTTTTTCGTTTGTTGGATAATATCCGAGAGCGGGCTTTGTTTAATTAAATCTAAGAAATGGGTGTCGAGTTTATCTAAACGCTCATGGTCCGTTTTCACGACTTTCCACGGAATCACGCGCGGTGGAAGAAACTCAGGCAACTTCTCAGCATCGAACGAGTAAGTCCCGTGGCATTTAGCGCATGTATTATCGAATCGCGCCTTCCCACGAGCAGCACTGACATGATCGATTGTAAACGGATAAACAGGCGGTAGAAGATCGCCTAATATTGCTTCTACTTTATCAATCTTAGGAAGGTATTCGCGCACGTTCTCAGGACTCTGCCCCGATGCAAGTTCGACCGCTATCCCCCATCCAGGTAACTCTCCATTACCTCCGCCATCACTAAACTGTCCGACTTTTCTTTTCTCAGAGTAACCGAATAAGTGGGGAACCTTAACCGCGCCCCTGGGCATATCTTCGGGGTATTCTTCTCCCGCCATACGATAGAACCATTTACGGATTACACTCGTCGCGACTAACCCTTGGGTCTGGTTCTCACGCTTCCGGTCACGGAGCTCCTGAGCGAATGCAATCGCAGAGTCTTGAACTGTTTTATATTCTTTCGATTTTAAAACTTCGGGCGTAACGACTTTCCATGCTTTCTCGACCTGAAAAGCATCGCGTCCGATTCGAGAAACATCGATATTTTTATTTCCAATCCCAATAATAAACTGACCTGCCGCTTTTCCAGAATGACAAGCCACACATCCAAGCACTCCGACACGCATCCCGGCGTACTTTACGTTATAAAGCCCGACCACTTTTCCATCGGGCTGCTGGGTAAGTCCGTATCGATGTTTTAAAACAGGGTTATCGATCTTCGTTGCCTTCGTAAGCTTCTCAGCAACTCCAGCAAGCGTGATCAGATCCGGCGCGATATGCATGCCGAGACCTTTATGGAAAAAATGAAGATCGATGAGCGTCTTTTTCGCAGCATGGTCGCGCTCGAGGCGATCGGCATTCGCGGAGACCGATAAAAGCGAGAGTCCAAGTAAAACCAGTGTACGAAGGCATCCATGCAACTTCATAGCCGAAATGCTCTCTTAAAAATGGGCCGAATAGAAGCGGATTTTCTTGACCCTAAGCCCCACCCACGCGAGTCTTTCACTTAAGCCCATGCTCGACACCAACCCCTTTTTAAAGCAACTTGACGCTGAATTTCCAGACGACTTTTACACCACAGATTCTCACGAAATGATGGAGTACGGGAAGGACTGGACGAAGGTTTACGTTCCGAACCCGCTCTGTATCGCCTTCCCACGAACGACCGAAGAAGTTTCGCGGCTTTTAAAACTCTGCTCCAGGCACTCCGTCCCAGTCGTTCCTTCAGGTGGCCGAACGGGACTAGCAGGTGGTGCGGTCGCAGCTAAAAAGGAACTCGTCCTATCTCTAAAACGCATGAATAAAATGGGCACCGTAAACCCGATGTCCCGTACCGTGCGAGTCGAAGCCGGCGCCGTCACCGAAGCAGTCCACCACCACTGCAAACCCTATGGACTGACCTGGCCGGTCGATTTCGCCTCTAAAGGAAGTAGTCATGTCGGCGGGAATATCGCGACAAACGCAGGCGGCGTAAATGTCATCCGCTACGGACTTACACGGCAGTGGGTTTTAGGACTCGAGGTCGTAACGGCTAACGGCGACATTCTAGAACTGAACGGCGCACTTGAAAAAAACAAGACCGGGCTCGATCTCAGACAGTTTTTTATTGGGAGCGAAGGCGTCCTCGGCGTGATCACGGCAGCAACTCTAAAACTCGCGCCCCTTCCAGGCCCCGAAGATGTCTTTTTATTTGCCGTTCCTACGCTAGAAGCCGTTTTAGAGTTTTTCAAACTCGCTCGCGCTGCCCCACTCACTCTCCAGGCTTTCGAATTTTTTACGGATCACTGCCTCGCGCGCGTGACAAAACACCTGGGACTTCGCCCCCCCTTTTCAACCCCATCTTCCCACTACGTCTTAGTCGAGATTGAACGCCCTGCTGAAGAAGGCGTTACGGAAGAATGGCTTGAATCCGTTCTCGCTTCGGAAATTGTCACCGACGGAACGATGGCCCAGTCTCCGCGTGAGTGTGAGGAGTTTTGGAAACTGCGTGAAGGAATTTCTGAATCCCTCTCTTCGACTGGATTCCCACATAAGAACGACGTCTCACTCCCCGTAACTGAACTTCGTGGGTTTTGTGCCGAACTCGATTCGTTTTTTAAAGCGAATTACCCGGGTGTAGAGATCTGTAACTTTGGCCACATCGGCGATGGAAACCTTCACATTAACGTGATGAAGCCTGAAAATGAATCAATCGATGATTTCAAATCCAGAACGAAAAAGGTCGATCGCCAGATGTTCGAACTGATCCGGAAACACCACGGTAGCATCTCTGCCGAACATGGGATCGGGCTCCTCAAGAAAGAATTTCTCCCTTATACTCGGACCCCGCACGAAATCTCGCTCTTTAGGCAGATCAAGAAAGTTTTCGATCCGCAGTCGATTTTAAATCCAGGGAAAATTTGGGATTAATTTCGATCTAAAAAAGAATCCGCGTTCGGATACTGGTCTTTAGACCCTCGATTGCGTCTCTAACCTGGCCAGAGACATTCTGATCGAGATCCATTACGAGGTAGCCGATTTCATTATCGGTTGAAAGAACCTGACCCCGAATGTTCGCATTTAAATCCGAAACGATTTTATTGATATCGCGAAGAACACCCGGAACGTTCCTATGAACATTTAAAATTCGGTGAGACCCCGCGACGATCGGCGCATCGACTCGAGGAAAATTTACAGCGCCCGGTGTTGCGCCTTCGTTCATAAAATGAATGAGGGAAACTGCGACCTCCTTACCGATATTCGCCTGTGCTTCTTCAGTCGATCCACCCACATGCGGAGTCAGGATCACGTTCGAAAGACCTTGAAGGGGTGATGAAAACTTCTGATCGTTCCCTGCTGGCTCCTCAGGATAAACGTCCACAGCAGCACCGCCTAATTTTCCTGACTTGAGCGCAGCCGCAAGCGCATCGATAACGACGACCGTTCCACGAGACGCATTAATGAGGTACGCGCCGTCTTTCATTTTCTTAATTTGCTCAGCACCAATCAGATTTTTCGTCCCTGGCGTTTCAGGCACATGGAGAGTTACGAAATCAGAACCTTCAAGCAGTTCACTCAGCGATGAAACAATCTTCGTATTTCCGATCGCAAGTTTCGACGCAATATCGTAAGCGACGACTCGCATTCCGAGACTCTCAGCAAGTACACTCACCTGGTTTCCGATATGACCGTAGCCCACAATTCCTAAAGTCTTACCCCGAACTTCATAGCAGTGATTGGCGACCTTTTTCCAAACGCCTTCGTGCACTTCCTTCGATCGATCTGCAAGCTGACGCGAAAGAAAGATAATCTCAGCAATCACCATCTCGGCAACACTTCGGGTGTTACTGAAGGGAGCGTTAAACACAGGAACGCCGCGCCGATTAGCGGCTGTGAGTTCGACTTGGTTAGTTCCAATGCAAAAACACCCGACCGAGAGAAGTTGCTTTCCCGCAGCAATGACCGAATCAGGAATAAGGGTTTTACTCCGAATTCCTAGGATATGAACTCCAGGAATCTTCGCAATCAGTTCAGATTCCGAGAGGGATCCCTTTACGTTTTCGACCTGAAAGCCTTCGGCTTGGAACAGCTCTGTCGCGTTCGGGTGAATGTTTTCCAGGAGCAGGACCTTAATTTTATCTTTTGGAAACGAAGTAGAGGGATGTGTCGATGTCATTTGTTAGAAAAGTCTCATGAAATCAGTCTGAGACCAACTCGAACTTTAATGAGACTGTACGGCTTCGGTAGGAACCGCTACTGGCGCCGTTCCATTCGCGTCGTGACGATCTTCACGGCGCTCTTCTCTGCGCTCTTGGCGGTCCTCACGACGATCTTCACGGCGATCCTGTCGGTGCTCCCTACGATCGTGACGGCGTTCTTTTCGATCCGCACGTCGTTCTTTCGGGCCCGCAAAAGCATGGGATCCTAAAACAGAGACCAGGAGAGTGACGAGAATTAAGGTAGATTTCATAAAATTCCTTTATTTTTAGAGATGAGCTTCTATTTTTACAAATGGGCCCCCAATGGGCAACAGTACATTTTTACCGATCTGTCCCCTATTTTAGGACGAGAGAGCGCGAACCTTCAGTGAATCTCCAACAATCCAAAGCAAATCGTCCCTGAGAATAAGAAAATCCGCAGAAGGATTGATGATACGGGTACCGTCACGCTCCACACCCACGACCAGTCCATTTACCTTTTCTCGAATTCCACAATCTCTGATTGTAAGACCGATAAAGGGTGCACCGTCTTTCATCGAAATCGACTCAAGAGAGTACGACGATGATGAATCCCCTTCCGACTCACTCACGCTACTTTCACCTACGAGAAACTCCTGAAATCGAGCGAGCTCATCATCTCCGCCGATGACATGAAGCCGGTCGAGTGGATAAAGACGCTCAAAGCCCGAGGGAACTGGAATCTTTCTTCCATTTCGCTCCACCATCGCAATCATGACACCGTGATGCTCTCTCACCTTGAGTTCTGCCAACGTTTTTCCAATCACCCCAGGATTAAATCCCATTTCAAATAGGGCGATATGCCCATCCCAGGGTGTTAACCCACTCCGATCACTGGTAAGAGACCCGGGCTTTTCAACTTCCTTTATTTCCGATTCAGAAAGCGAGATGAGGAAACGTTGAACGAAACGCTCATAAACGGTTTCTAATCGCTTAGAAAAGAAGAGCATCACTCCGCCAGAGAAACCAAATAAGATGAGATACTGAATTTCGAGGATGAAAAACCGACTTACTAAAAATCCGGTTAAAGAAATAAAAACAAAAGAACGAACGACCATTAAGAAAACAAGTATCGGGCGAAGCCCCGAATTCATCCAACCTTCCTTAAATCGAATATCCTTAAGCCCTCCTTTGGCAATCCCCCAGAAAAAAGGGGCAGTCAGGATAATCGCTAAAAGGAGTCCACCGCTTCGACCCGCCCAAGTTTTCGATGCAGATTCGAAAAATAGGGCGATTGCCCCAATCAAAGCAGAGTTTACTAAAAGAATAAGTAAGTGCTTTCGGAGCATCATCCGAGTTTCGCTCACACTGCCACTTCTCTGTATTGCAGAACTATATCGATCGAGTGTTCCTTTTAACCGAGACGGAAGGGTTCGGTCCACCCAAGTAGCAATCGACTTCGATTGGTTAACGAAAAAAGGAGTCGTAAATGTAGTCAAAGTTGCAACAACCACAATGATCGAACTCGATTCAGAACTTAAAAGATCGGCCGAAAGACCGAGCGCCGCCATAACGAAAGAAAACTCACCCACTTGAGCCATACTCACTCCAGATCGGACTGAGGGTTTAATCGGCTTTCCAGAAATGAGAGAGCCCACTGTCACAAAAAGCATTTTTCCAAATAGAACAACCAGAAAAAATCCAACCACTTTTAAAGGTTGATTCCAGACAATAGAGGGTTGAATATCGAGCCCGACTGATACAAAAAAAACGGCGCCGAATAGATTACGAAGTGGCAATAAGAGACTTTCAATCTTCCGAGCTTCACGTGTTCCTGCGATGAGTGATCCCATCAGAAACGCACCGAGAGTCGCAGAAAATCCGAATTTCGTCGCTAAAACGACGACCGTAAAACAGAGGCCGAGTGAAAGAATGATTCGAGTTTCATCACTGAGCACCGCTTCAGCTTTTCGAATGAGAACCGGAAGAATCGATATTCCTAAAACGAAAACAACAATGAGAAAAAATGAAAACCGAAAGAGTGTAGAAAAAATAATATCCACTCCCGAACTCCCCGAAGCGGCTAAGAGCACGAGGAGTAAAATAGCGTACAGGTCTTCAACGATAAGAATTCCAAATACATTCTGAGCAAACCGAGCAGACTTCGCACCACTATCCTCGATCGCACGGATAAGAACCGTGGTTGAGGAGATCGAAAGCATCCCTCCCCAAAACAGCGCTTCCTGGGAACTCATCTGAAATGCACGCGCCGTGAAATATCCAGCCACAAACATACAAACCACTTCTACAGTGGCTGCGAAAAATGCACTTGGACCGACGCTCAGGAGCTTCTTGAAACTGAATTCTAAACCCAAACTAAACAGGAGAAAGATCACCCCAATTTCGCCCCAAAGGCGAACCCCTTCAGGTTCAGCGAGGTGAGTAAAATAGGGAAAGTGTGGCCCGATGAGATATCCGACGAGCAAATAACCAACAATGAGAGGCTGACGCAGATAGCTAAAAGCAACGGCCGCAAGGCCACTGGCTAGAAAGATTACACCCAGATCTCTGATCAAAGGCGGTAAATGAGTGCTGATTGGGATAGTCACTTTTCTATTTCAGCATACTCTTGCGTATTTTTCCGAATTTCGCTTACATGACTTTCTATGAATGATCTTTTCCAAGCACTAAAGTCTTCGGTTGAATCTGGAATCACTACGCTCACGACTAAGGCCCCTGAAGCCGCTAAAGCGCTCAAGGCAGTGATTGACGAGTACGGCGGCATCCAAAACTTCATCGTGGAAGTTTCTAAGAATGCGAAAACCTGGATTCAGGACGGCAAAAAACTCGTCCTATCCCAGGAGCAGGTTCAGAAACTTCTCGGTAACGAACGCCTCCAAAAAGTAGCAGAGAAATTAAAAACAACTCCTGACCGTCTTGCTATTCTACTGGGCGAAGCCCTTCCCCCTCTATTCGAAAAATACGAGGCGGCTAAGTCAGCAATCGACTCTGCGTCGAAATCTGTCCCCGCAGATAGTTTCGTAGGTGGATTACTGAAGAAAGTCAGCCAGTTCATGGGTAACCCTTCAAGTGACGCAGAAGCTAAAAAATCAGACTCCGAACTTCCTAAATCCTAATCGAACCCTGAAAAAACTTTGGCGCTATTCCCGATAGAACTCTCTTATAAAGAGGTGTGCTCATGTGCGGAGTGATTGGCGTTCTAGGAACCCCCCAAGCGAGCCTTCGAGTCCTTCAGGGACTCCAACTTTTACAACATCGCGGCCAGGACGCAGCCGGTATCCTCTCGCACGACTCGAGTGGTTTTCACTTCATAAAAAACCTGGGCATTGTCGAGAACGTCTTCCCTAAAAATTCACCAGAGATTCTCAGTGGCAACGTCTCCATAGGTCATGTGCGATACAGCACCGTATCGAAAACTCGAACGAAAGTTGAGGCATCAAGCGGAGACAGCGGAATCGCTCTGAGCGAACTCCCGAACGTCCAACCCTTTGTCATGAATTTTCCGTACGGGATTGGCCTAGTCCATAATGGTAATCTCGCAAACTTTAAGGACGTATCAAACGACCTCCAGTCAAAAGCCCGTCGCCATCCCCTCACCCGCTCTGATAGCGAAGCGATCTTAAATTTATTCGCGGAATCTCTCGCGGAACTCACTGAGAACGAACCTTTAAACTTTCGACATCTTTGCGAAGCGGTGAAAGCCGTACATAAAAAAGCGGTGGGATCATACTCGGTAGTTACAATGATCGCAGGCTACGGGCTTGTTGCATTTCGGGATCCAGACGGAATCAGACCACTGACATTCGCGCGTCGAAAAGAAAAAGACGGAAAGTTTTCTTACCTCTTCGCCTCTGAAAGTACAGTAGCCACCTTTCTTGATTATTCAGATATTCAGGATGTGGGCGCTGGCGAAATTATCGCAGCCACCCTCGAAGGTGAAGTCTTTCGCGCGAAACTTTCAGGAGAAGAGAAAAAATCCCGCCCGTGCATGTTCGAATGGGTTTATTTTGCTAGCCCCCAAACCGAATGGGAAGGCGTCCCTGTTTATAATGCCCGCATTCACCTGGGCCGAAATGTTGCTGAACAGATTAAATCCGAGATCGCATCAGGCCGCATGAAGCCGGACCTCATTGTTCCGGTTCCCGAGACTGCTCGAATTGCCGCTATTTCGTTATCGGAAGAACTCGGTATTCCCTACCGAGAGGTTCTTATTAAAAATCGTTACATCACGCGAACCTTTATTCTCGATACCCAAGATAAACGCGAAAAAGCAGTTCAATTAAAACTTTCTCCTGTCGAGAGCGAGATCCGTGGAAAACGCGTGATGCTCGTCGATGATTCGATCGTTCGAGGTACAACATCGAAAAAACTCATCGAACTCGTTCGCGCTTGTGGAGCAAAAGAAGTGTACTTCGTTTCTACGGCGCCCGCGATTCGATACCCTTGCTATTATGGGATCGATTTTCCAAGCCAAGAAGAACTCATCGCTGGAAACCTAAGCGAAAAAGAGATTGAAGAAAAACTCGGAGCGGACCGAGTGGTTTACCAAAAAATCGAAGACCTCGTTTCTGCACTCCAGCCGATCCCTGGGAGTGGAAAACGTGAAGTCACGCCTTGCCTTGCGTGTTTAAATCATGAGTATCCGACCGAACTACCGGCGGGAACAAAACGCGGGTGTTGGACGTGACGATAAGAAATTTACCGCTCATTAAGGCAGGCAGCGTAAAAAATCTCCGCACCCTTCCACCCGAGTTTAAAAATGAAATCGCTTTTGAATTCACCGACGATTATTCCGTTTTCGACTGGGGAAAAATGCCGGATACCATTCCAGGTAAGGGAAAAGCGCTTCTCGGACTTGCGACCCACTGTTTTCTTCGTGTCGCGGATCCTGCTGCTTGGAAAGAATTTTTAAAAACAGATCTTCCCGGATTACCTGCATCAGAAACCTTAAGCGCGCTAAAAAAAGAACTCGTGAGTTCGGGCATGAAAACCTGCTACCGCGGTCTTTACGGCCCTGCGGATGCGCCTGAAGGAATGCGAGTTGAAAAACTTCAGATGATTCCACTGGAAGTCGTCTTTCGACATTCTCTCACTCCTGCATCCTCATTTTTTAGCCGAAACCCAAACTCAAACTTAAAGCCAGGGCATCAGTTCGAATCACCGTTAATCGAGCGATTCACAAAACTCGAGCCGACCGATCGCTATATCGAAACGACAACCGAGGCTTGTTCTATCGGAAAAATTTCTCGTGAACAGCTTTTCGTACTCGAGCTTCGTACCGTTCTTCTTGCTCTCTTTCTGAAAAACGAATGCGAAAAACGAGACCTTAACCTCATTGATGGTAAATTCGAATGGGGATTCGATTCAAAAGGAACGATGTGTCTCGCCGATGCAATTGGTCCGGATGAACTGAGGCTCGAAGAAAGAAGAGAAGTTCCATCGGGTGCGCCGACTCGACTGTCTAAAGAGTTTTTGCGAGAGTATTACCGCGATTCTGAATGGTTTAATGAAATTTCAGAAAGAAAGAAAAGTCCACTCACCCCCGGATGGCAAATCGAAATTAAAACTCCCGTTCCACCTTTACCCGCAAATGGAATTCGTCTTGCGACAGCGCTCTACCAAAAGCTTGAACGGCGATTTCGACCCGAGACAATTTTAATATTTGGTGGCGGAGCAAGAGAACATGCGACTGTTATAAAACTTTTGGAATCTCCGAATACTCGCGCCATCCACTGGGCGCCGGGACAGGACGCCGCTTTCACACAGCTCGATCATGAAGTTGTGGCGAAGCGCCTGGTTCGCTGGGAGGTCGGATACGAAAATGAAAAATCATCAGCCCTCATTCGTCGCGCGAAAGAGGCTGGAATCACCCTCGTTATCTTTAGCCAAGACTCAGATCTTGCATCAGGAGCCGCAGATAAATTCCGGGAAGCGGGCTTTGCTGTTTTCGGGCCAACACGCGCGGCTGCAAAAATCGAATGGAGTAAATCTTTTTCAAAAGAAATTTGCAACACCTCGGGCGTTCTGACTGCGAAAGCAGAAACTGTCGTTGGAGTTGCTGCAGCAAGGGAAAAACTTTCAACGTTACCCTGGGGAAATGGATGGGTAGTAAAAGCAGACGGTCTCGCCCTCGGTAAGGGTGTAGTCGTAACGAACTCTCGCGAAGAAGCGATCGCTTCGCTCGATGGACTTTCCCAGTACGGTGATACTTTTCTCATCGAAGAAAAGATTTCTGGAGACGAGTGCTCTTGGTTTGCATTTTCGGATGGGGAATCTTTTTCACTTCTCGATCCCGCGAAAGACTATAAACGTTTAAGAGAAAATAACTCGGGACCGAATACGGGTGGAATGGGAGCAATTTCACCTGCTCCAGGCACGACTCCCGAACTCCGTGAACGCATTCGAAATGAAGTATTTACTCCTGTATTCGATGAATTAAAAAAAAGGGGCATTCGGTATCAGGGTCTTCTCTATGCAGGGCTCATGATTGAATCGACATCGGATAAAAAAACCATTCGGGTTCTAGAGTTTAATGCAAGGTTTGGAGACCCAGAAACTCAGGCTCTCCTTCCTCGAATGAATGGAGATTTTCTTGAATGGATGAGCTCCGTAGCGGATGGCACTCTCGGAAGTCTACCGCGGGATGTTTCCTTTAATAACCAATCTGCTGTCTATGTTGTAGCTGCGGCAGAAGGTTATCCCGAAAACGTTAAAAAGGGATCCGTGACTAAAATTACCGATACACAGATTAAGAACAGTGCTTACCGATTTGCAGGTCTTTCCCTGAG
>JBGSHQ010000086.1:0-4900 GCA_041752095.1 Bdellovibrionia bacterium | reverse complement strand
GAACCACCGAATAATGCATTATAGGAGTAAGAGGTCACTTCAGTATCGCGATTTCCTAGGTCGGTGAGGCGATATCGAACTTTTACATCTTGTCCTGGAGTATGTGTTCCAAGTCCTAAGCCATCTGCTACTGCAGCTGGAATTGTAAAAGTCCCAGGTGAGGGAGCATAAGACCATTTTACCACCCGTCGAGTCCCTCCGAATCGACCCGTGAGTTTTAGATTGGAGCTCACATTCGCGTTTGTTTCGCTTAAGAGGCTTAACTGCTGGAGCGCTGGAAGTTCAGTCGAGTTATTAGAAGTATTATAGGTGCAGTAGGTTCCACTTGGAGTAACTCTTCGGTTTGCAGCCGGACAGTTCGGGTCCACAATCCATGTCGATGTGTTCGCGTCTCGGTATGCTCCAGGAGCACCAAAAGTACTGATCACGCTATCCGTCCAGGTTCGATCGCGAGAGTTAACGACCTTATTATCGCGAAATTGGAATACCGTAACTGTATTAAAAGTCTCTCCATTAATTCCATTCACGATACTTGCTTCTGTCTTCGCCCCACCTTTCATTTCAGGGGCGGACTGTGAAACCGAAACCTCAGTTCCTGAAAAATCCTTGCGAGTAATAATATTCACTACCCCGCCGAGAGCATCCGATCCGTAAATCGCAGACGCTCCGTCTTTCAGCACCTCCACCCGCTCGATGGCGGCGATTGGAATGAGGTTTAAATCTACCGCTCCCGTTACAGCATCAGTAGGGAGACGCTGACCGTTTAAGAGAACTAAAGTGTTCGATGCTCCTAAGCCACGAAGGCTGACTTCTGCGTTTCCAGCAGCGTTGCTACCAGAGGCCTCGCGAGTCGATCCGAAGGAGTTACTCCCCATATCACGGAGAACGTCACCGACTGAGTTATACCCTGTTTTCTCGATATCTTTACGGGTAATCGTCGTTACAGGAGAAGCGCCTTCCGTATCGATCCTCTTAATATGAGAACCCGTCACCATTATTTTTTCGGCACCATCGTCAGTTGAATTTATTTCCTCTGCTGCCAGAGTAGAAGAAAGAGGTTCTACTAAAAGGATACTTAGGATTGCGAGCGAGATGCTCTTTTTGCGGCTCATGGGGCTCCTCAGATTCTTAAAAGCATTAAGTGGGAACGACCGGACGTAGACACTGAGAGAGCAAAGCAATGATAATGCCAACGGAAACGGCCGATATTCGCTTAAAAATGAATTAAATCAGTGCCATTCTGGGAAAAAGAGGAGGAAATGGAGTCAAATTGGCCTTATTCTATTACCGATGACGACACTTCCGACAGAGGCACAGGTTCTAAAAATCACGCGAGCGATTTGGTTGGGAATTCTAATCTCCGCCACGAGCATTGCTTATGTGAGTATCGCCATTATCTCGAAAGGATATGAATCGAGGCAAATTTTTCCGGACTTAAACTCACCCGTAGAACTCATGCTCTCGCTCTTTTCGATACTGACCTTTGGTCTTTCGTTTAAGGTTCCGGCCTATATACTGAACCAAGCGAAACCCAAAGTAACCACACTCCACTTTTTCGTAGCTCAGATCTCAAGCTTCGCGCTCGCAGAAGCGTCTACGCTGATTGGTTTCACGCTCAGCGTGATCGCGCATTCGGGACTCATGGTCATCCCTGGGTTTATACTGACTGTCGTTGCACTCTTATCGAATCGCCCAGTTAGTGCGCGTACCTAATTTCGTATTTCTTACCTGGAATGATGCCGTCTTTTTTCCAGTTTTTTAATTGCTCGGGCGTAGCATTTTTGGGTTTAAACGTAAGGGTATCTCCATAACCCTTAGTCTTTCCATCAACGAAGTCGGCGGCAGAGAGATCACGATCGCCATTCGGAGTTCCAATCGTAAAGGTACGTGCTTCACCTTCATGTTTAGGGGGTGGCTCCATATTTAGTTTCACTCCAGGAGGAGGAGTATATTCGATTTTTGGATGCTCCGCCGCGAACGCCAATGAAAGAGCAAAAGACGAAACAATAACAAAAAGAGTTTTCATAATTTAAATATCCCCCGAGATCCAATGATTGCTGCCATTCCAAAGCGAAATGGCATGAGTTGAAGTCGATCCGCACGTAGTGCCTTGGAGATACTTTTCCAGGTCTCCCCTGTATTCCCTGCTTCTGACCATTCCGCGAAATCTGCACGATTCATCGCAAACCCCTGAACAGGCACTCGGTGCCGCTCCCTGAGAACTTTCACGACTTCGGACAAATCTGCACGTCGCTCGCTTGAGACTCCGGATAGATCGGGCTCATCAAATTCGACCAATTCGCCTTTACGGAAAATGAGCATGAGCGCCTTACCATCGGTCGGTTCAGTACCTTCGAGGTGGAGATAAATTCCAAAACTTGTTGGCAGCACCTTCCCCCACCACGATCGAACAGCAATAAAAATAAAATGTTCAGGTGGTTTTGGAAAATTTTTCTGTCCGCGAGCTAGAGAACCCGTCAGATCTTCGATCTGTTCGAAAATTCCACCTTCGACCCGCAAACATTCATTAAGTGCGCGGTCCATATCCGCAATGTCGATCGATACAACATTCCGCTCATTCGAAGCGGCGTTAGCCGCCTCAGTGACTGGTGATCCCGTCGAAAAAAGGAGTTCATCTCGATCGCCGACTAAACGAAGGGTGCGATCGGCGTGGTGGGCGATAAATACATGATCCGAACTCGACGAACCCTTCGATTTCACTCGTGGATAAAGAATGCGATGTAATGTTCCCCAGTCCTGACCTAGATCCATCGTGCTCCCTTAATCCTTAAATAAACTCGAAAATTCATCGCCCATTTGGAACCCAGACAGTTCTGTCGAAGCAGCTTCCTCAGCCGCTTTCGAAGTCAGACTCGTTAACGTATCAGCAATACGCTTCTCACGTCCGACTTCTCCGAGACCCGCAACTGAAAGCGGAAGAACTCCGCACGGAGGCGCCTCAAGCTCAAACCGATTCGCTTCTGCTTCCTGATCAGGAGCCTCATCAAATGCTCTCGAAGCCTCACTCGCTCGTCGGTTCATATCGCGCGATAGAACTGCGGAAAGATCATCCACAGTCACATCATTCTCAAAACGAATTTCTGCTTTCACGGCGGAGCGCGAGCTATTGAAAATAAACAAGCCCGCTCTTCCACTTCCACTCTCTAAACCACGGCGAAGGCAGACGAGATCAATTCGTGGATCATTGACTCCCATTTCAGGCGTGGCTTGGGAGAGGGATAACATCGAAGCAACGAAACGTTTCCAATCCGAGGACTGTGTTGTCGGCTCATAAACGATGAGTTTCCCCTCTGAGAACGGATAAACAAAATATCGAGTTCCGAGATTCATATCGATACGGTTCGGGGCACGCATCGCAGTTTCATACTCCACACGAACCTGCTCTGACATGGGTTGGTGTTTTGAAAACACAACCACACGACCCGCCTCTGCCCACGCTGCTATTTTCTTCCAGCGCTCGAGCGTGAGAATCACATTCGGTTCAAGGAAAAGAATTTTTGCCTCTTCTTCCCAGGCTAGCGCTTCGGGAGAGGAAATGAGTCTTGCCTGGGTGTCGAGGGTGAGTCTGAGTTCTGGCCAAAAAATCGAATGCGTTTCTTTTAACTTTCCTTCACTCCGACCCTCACTCCAGAGGTGCCCCGTTAAACAGAATGCTTTTGTCTCAAGCTCAAGTTCTCGAGAGAGAAGTGTTTCGGCAAATAGCTCCGCACGCTTACGGAAAGACTGCGAAAGCCCAAACCACTCTGCTTCATCGAGAATCACACCACCTCCTCGGCTACCGAGTAAAAGGAGTGATTTTAGTAAAAGAAACTGCTTTTCAGAATCAGTGAGTCGGGTGAACGGACCGAACCCCGTCCAGTGCATCATCGGAGCCGCTCGAGCATCACCCACCATACTCTGGCGAGTTGCTGCTTCAGCAATCATTCGATCAAGCGCTGGGAAGTCGGCAATCCCACGTGTCGTCATTTGAAAGGCGTTTGAGTAAGTTAAACTCGGATCCGCCTCAGGCGTAAAAAGCTCCGCTTGAACAACATCGACTCCGATCGATTTTTTACGTACGAACTGGGCCTGACGAATTCTGAAAACTTCCTCAGCGTGAGTTTGGAACTGAGCACGGAATAGACTTTCGTTTTCTTTGGCCTTAGGAGCAAGGACAGCAGTTCCTCCTCGGACCGACATGAACTCACGAAGATTTGCGTAAGCTTCGAGATCAGCGCGAAATGCGAGTTCTGCAGAGTTCGAACGATCTCCATTCTGACCACGAAAGGGCGAGATCTGTGAACCTGAAGCCGGTCGATAATATTTCCAGAAACTTCCTGTGAATACGAGTTGGAGAGATTCGAGAAGCTCAGGCTTCGAACGCCCCATATCCCCGATCATCCCGTCGAGTTTCGTCAGAAACGTATGGTACTTATTCACGAGTGGTTTTGAGTGAAGGGATGGGAGCGCAAAAATACGTGGAGGGAGCGCCACGATCGCAGGCTGCTCATCGCGGTTCCGCGCCATCATCTCTAGGTTCTTAGCCAGCTCTTTAGGGAGCCCTGCGTAAAGCGCATGAGTCCCCACTTCGGGAGAAACGATGAGGGTCGCGGTCATCTTCCGGTCAGCGAGCGCTTGTAGAAATTTCACCAGGCTATGCGAGATATCGTTCTCAGCCGCTTGCCACGGCACAAAACTCACAATATGCGTAACACCAAGGCGCACTAATTCATTCAACTTCGCGGTGAGTCGCGCGGGTTTTAATTCCCAGTAGTTGACTAGAATCTGCAGGGGATAAATCGCTGTTTTCCCAGGGGCAGCCATGATGTTAAGAATGATTTCACACTCAAGCGAAGAAAGTAAAGGAGTCGTCTATTTATGTGGTTTTTTTCTGACGAAC
>JBGSHQ010000085.1:0-1705 GCA_041752095.1 Bdellovibrionia bacterium | reverse complement strand
TGACAGCGAACGCAGGTCATCCACAGGCTGTAGTCGTCTCCGCCATGAAGGGCGTTACGGATGATTTGATTGGGGCTGTAGAATTAGCGCGCGTGAACGATAAGAAATACCTCGATCTTATTCATGCAGTCCGAAAAAGACACCAAGATGCAATCGCGGCACTTTCGCTGACGACTGGAAGTACGGGTCTCGATTCAGTTTTTGAAAAAGACTTCGGTGAACTTGAAGAAATTTTACGAGGAGTATGGCTTGCGAAGAGCGCATCGGATGCAATCATCGAACTCGTCTCAGGGCACGGTGAAATTTGGTCTGCCCAGATCCTGGATGCACTCTTAAAAAAACACGGGATTCCTTCCGCGTATGTCGATGCACGGAAGATTTTGGTCGTCGATTCTACTGGTAAAAGGGTGGTCATCGACTGGGCAGAGTCTGAGAAAAAAATGAACGCCTTTCTCGAAAAAACTCCGAAAGGGTCGACCCTTGCGATTACAGGCTTCGTTGCTTCGACGGCAGCAGGAGTTCCTACGACCTTAAAACGAAATGGGAGTGATTACTCGGCTTCCATTTTTGGAAGACTCCTTAAAGCTTCCGGCATCACGATTTGGACGGATGTGGACGGGGTTTTATCCGCAGATCCGAGACTCGTTCCTGATGCAGTCGTGCTCGATGAAATGACTTATAAGGAAGTAACGGAGCTAGCAAACTTCGGCGCAAAGGTTGTCCATCCTGCGACGATGGAGCCTGCCATTAAAGACGAGATTCCGGTCTGGATCAGGAACACTTTCAACCCAAGGCTCCCAGGAACAAAAATCCACGCTCACGCGAAATCAACTGCGGCAGTGAAAGGTTTTTCAGCGATAGAAAAAATGGCCGTGATTAACATGGAAGGAACCGGGCTTGTCGGAGTCTCCGGTGTCGCCGAGCGACTTTTCTCATCTCTCCGAGCCGCGAATATTTCGGTTGTTATGATTTCCCAGGCCAGTTCCGAGCACTCGATTTGTATCGCAGTAGCCGAAGGGGATGCGACACGAGCGAAAGAAGCGATCACACAGGCTTTCTACGCTGAGATTCATCAGGGCGCGCTTGACCGTATCGAAGTGAAGCTTGGCCGAAGTATTCTCGCAGCGGTGGGCGATAATATGGTGGAACAGCCCGGAGTTTCCGGTCGGTTCTTTAGCGCTCTAGGTCGGGCGGGCGTAAATATCGATGCGATCGCGCAGGGCTCATCCGAGCGCAATATTTCTGCTGTCATCGACGGCGCACAGACGAGCCGTGCACTTCGAGCGGTTCATTCCGAGTTTTATCTTTCGCCACAGACGATTGGGATCGGGCTCATTGGTACCGGGCTCATTGGAAAAGAATTTTTAAGACAACTTCGCGAACAAACCCCGGTCTTAAAATCGCGATTCGGAATTGATCTTCGCATCCTTGGGCTCATGAATTCGAAATCGATGTTACTCGATACGAAAGCTGAACGGGGAATTGATCCTACCATTTGGGTGGGTTTTGAAAATTCAGGTAATAAAGGCCTTGAGCCTATCGATCCTAAAAAATGGCTGACTCATTTTAAATCGAGCCATCTGCCTCATACTGTGATGATCGATGCGACAGCGAGTGGTGATTTAGTTTCGAGCTATCCGGAGTGGTTAAAATCCGGAAGTCACATTATTACGCCTAATAAAAAAGCGAATACTCAATCGTGGGC
>JBGSHQ010000084.1:0-2341 GCA_041752095.1 Bdellovibrionia bacterium | reverse complement strand
GATCTTAAAAGCGTAAAAACGCAAACGTCGCGTTTTCTGAAAAAGTACGCGCGCCTAAAAATTCTTCGGGTTCAAACGTTGGCATCTCCATCTGAAGTCGCTGAAACTCTTCTCGAATTTCAGAACGTATGCCGTCTGATTGGATCAGAAGCCAATCCCCTTTTCGAACTCTGAATTCAATAATTTCAGGTTCTAGATCATCTGTCATTCCCATCGCCATCAGTGGAACCGCATAGTCTGGATTTGGATCTACTGAAAAAGGATCCAGATGTCTTGCATAGGTTCTAGGAATCACCATCTCGGTCATCCTTCCATCGCGAAGTAACCAAGCGGAACAACCACCGACATTCGCGAGTGCAAACAAGTCATCATCAAGATACGCGGCGATCACGGAAGCACCACCTCTGACGTTTGCAGGCTTTCCCTTATTTAAGTTCAATAACTTTCGATTTGCGTGGATCAGAGCATTAAATAAAACATTACCCGCAAGCGAATAATATCGCCTAAGAACAAAGGGTAAAGTTGCATCCAAATCACCCGCTTCTTTTTCAAGAAATCCTAAAACGGATTCACAAGCGAGTCTTGAAGCACCCGCTCCACCCTCACTCCCTCCAAATCCATCAGCAACCACAAAAAGTCCGCGATCCTTTTGCGCTAGAACAAAATCTTCCTGAATACTCGCATCACCCTGAGTTGAAAAAAGGGTCATCGACTGAATGGGAAAAGTCGTTTTCATTGACCTTCGTCTTCCGGTTTAAAATTTAAATACGACTGGAGTTTCCGCGTTGCTCGTTGATGATAAAGACTACCATCGGGAGCGAGTTTTATGATCTCTTTAAACTTTGAATGAGCAGATTTAAAATCACTATAACTCTCAGCAATGACCGCCTCAGTATATAAAATTTTTGCTCGCTCTGTTAACACATCACGAATACGATCCATTCCAGCCCATCCCTCGGGATGAGTAGGATCGACTTCAGTCGCAAGCTGATATTCTTTAAATGCAGCGCCTAAATTCGCTTCTTGTTCAAACGCCTTAGCAGCTCGCAGATGAGGTTCGCGAATATCCCGAATAGAATCTTGACAGGTTTTAACCATAGTAACATATTTTTTCAGCAAGATTGAATCATCGGTCCCAAGCTCAGGGATCTTTTTATAGATCTCAATGGCTTCACGGAATTTTCCATTCTTATGAAGCTCAAATGCTTCATTATAGGTATCCCACGCTCTTTTGTTGATCTCTTCTTGAACTTGTTTTTCTTGGAGAATACGAGCTTGCTCTTCCATCCAAGCTTCGATTTCATGTTTCCAGCCTGAAACGGATGTATTATCCGGATCTATCGATAATATTTCACCAAAGGTTTCTTTAGCTTGATCATACTGTCTCTTATTCATGAATTCTTTCGTTTGAATCTCAAGCTCAGCAATGCGTTCCTTAAGTTTTCGAGCTTCTTCTTTTTTCCGCGCTTCTTCGGCGATAGCATCTTTCCGCCGTTTTCCTTCTCGGGCATAACGTTCAATTTCTTTTGCTGGCGCATAATCCTGAAGAACAGGAAACACAAAGTGTTCCACTTCATAAATCGCTTTATCGAAATCCATGGTACGAATATTTTCAGTTCCTCTTCGAATTGCGTCGTCGATCTGCGCGCGCTTCTCAGGCGGTAAGGAATCATAATCAGCAGAAACCGAAGGTTTTCCATCTGTATTTTTCTTCGCGACCACAGGCTTAGACTTAGGTTTATCACCTAATCCGAGTTCATCTTCGAATGCCCAAACTGCAAAGTATCCAAATACAAGGATCACTAAAATTTTTCCTACCGGGCTGAGTGATCCGAAATTTTTAATGTACTTATCGTAAACCCCTCCAAAGCCCTTTCTGACAGGTGGACCAGAAACCGCCGGAGCAGGTCCAGGAGCAGTCGGTGAATGAGGCTCAGTTATAACCGGTGCATTTAGGTCGGGTTCACTTACGGGTAAGAAGCTATTTTTCTTCTTTTCGTATTCTGGATTAAGCGCAATAAATCGAATCTCAACTTCACCCACTCGCACTTCATCATCTGCTGATAATTCAGCCTCTTGAACCTTACGTCCGTTGAGATAGGTACCGTTTGATGAATCTAAATCCTTTACGAAATACCGGTTACCCACCCTGGATATGGAAGTATTTTTTCGCGAGGATTTTTTATCATTGAGTATGAGGTCACATTCTTTTCCGCGACCAATAAATATTTCGGTTTTATTTAAATCTAAGCTTTCAACATTGGCTAAACCCACAGTGACTTGAATTCGTGCATCGACTGAAGATTTAACAACTCTTGTAGCCGCATTTTCATCAATGGGC
>JBGSHQ010000083.1:0-10557 GCA_041752095.1 Bdellovibrionia bacterium | reverse complement strand
CACCTATGGAAACACCAAAACTCGGTACTGTTGCTGTCGTACTGACTTCCGATGCTGGAACGTCAGATAAAAAATTGAAAATATTAGAGATGAGTGACTCTAAGGTTGTTCACTGGGTTGAAACCTTTTCGGATGAGCGCGAGATATCGGCGCTGGAGTCAGCGATTCAGGCGGGTAATCCCTTTCCGCTCCAAACCGTGTACGAGTTCCGCGCAAAGGCTGAGCGTGAAGATGATGAGTTCGGTGATTATGTGGAGGACCTTCTTTGCCAGAAGATCGTGAAGCCCGAAGTACAGTCTCACGGAGTAGCGTGGCTTAAGTCGAAGATGAAGATTGAGCTATTCAGGAACCAAGAACGCGAAGCAGCCGAAGTGATCGCGTCGTTCGCGTTAAAGAAGATGAAGGATGACCCAACCCTCGAAGACTTCATTCTTGCGGGCCCTGGTGTTCAAGTGCGCATTCGCATCTTTAAAGTGAAGCTAGCGCCAGGTGAAAGCGCCTCAGCAGCATAACGCATAGCGTTAGTAAATTATTTTATCCTCCCTAACAAAACCCTAACAGTAAGCAGCGTATTTTAGTTTGCCTTCGCGGACTCGGGCAGGCTATCTCCTAGGCGTCCGAAGTAAGGTTACGGTTAGATCAACGTTAAAAAGGGGAGCCTCATGCTATCTGTACTTTTTTCGATTGTTTTCGCTTCTTTCTCCGCACACGCCTTCTTAGAGAATGCAAAAACGCCAGTCTGCCTCGATGGTCGATCTGAGATCTCGGTCGATAACCAGAGTGCCCTTCGATTTAAGTCAGAAGAAAAAAATGGAGCTCTCACCCGCGCATTCATCCGCGGACGAATCATCAGTGCTCCCGTCAGACAAGGCGACCATGATCGCTTCTCGATCTCGATCGGCTCAGGCCCGCGTGACACGGTTGAAGTCATTTACAATGTAGATTTTGGCAGCATGCCTGCATTTAGCCGCGGTGACGATGTCGTTGTTTGTGGCGATTTCATTAACTCCTTCGCCCAAAACGGCCGTTATAAGCCTTCTCCAGATGGTGCGATCATTCACTGGGTTCACTATAATCCAGGCGATCGCTCGACTGCTCATGAACACGGATTTATTCAGATCGAAACGGATCTCGTCGGATTCGACGATGCTCCAAGACAAGCATGGACCGGGGCAGTCGTTCGCGGAAGCCAAGGCCAAAACCAGAGCCGCAGAATTTACGAATCTGAGTCTTCCACTCGCTATTAATTCATCGGGATCCGTGGCATGAATCTAAGGGTTCATGAAAAAAGTCGCGGAACCTTTAAAGACCTTAGCTGAAGTAGAAGAACTCGCCTCCGAGTTACGCGAACATAAGATTATCGCTTTCGACACGGAGTTTATCCGTGAGAATACCTTTTATCCGTCAGTGGAACTCATCCAGGTCGCCACCCGCGATAAATCGTGGCTCATCGATGCGCAGGCCTTTCGTGGAAAAAATGCATCCGCTCTGCAGCCTCTGCTCGATGTTTTTCAAGACCCGAAAATTCTTAAAATTCTTCACGCCGCCCAGGGTGATCAGGAATGCATCTATACCAGCTATAAAGCCGTCGCTTCACCGTCATTCGATACAGCAGTGGGTGCTGCGCTTGTCGGGCTCGGAGATGGGATAGGGCTCGGTAATCTTTTAAAGTCGCTTCTCGATGTGAATTTAAAAAAGGGACATGCACGGACGAACTGGGCAGCTCGTCCTCTCCCGTCGCAGCTCCTTGAATATGCTCATGCGGATGTCGAGTTTCTAGTTACGGCAGCGGAAATGTTGCTTGAAAAATTAGAGGCGAATGGTCGAAAAGCGTGGGCTTTAGAGCTATCCGCAAAATGGGAAGCCACTTCGCTTTATGAACCTGATCCCGAAGGTTTAACGAATCGTCTCGCAAAAAGTGGGCGAATGGACGCCCGAACTTACGCGACCCTGCTTGAACTCATGCGCTGGCGGGAAGAGCGTGTCAGGGTTTTAAATTTACCGCGTCGCTGGGTTGCTGACGACCAGGTGCTGCTTGATCTCGCGAATGTGAAACCAAAAGACGCTGCCCACCTCTCTGCTTTTCGTGGATTAAATAAAGGGGAGATGAAGGCCAGTGCGGAGAAAATTTTAGAAGCGATCCGCCGCGGTTCGGAATCGAAAGAGGCTCGTCCTACGGATGCCCCAAGACCCGATCATCCTACTCCTGAGGAGAGTCAGACCCTCGACCTCGTAAAAACCTACCTCGGTATTCTTGCCGACCGGGAGAGGATTGCCATGAAGCATCTCCTGACAATGGGGCAGCTGCTGCCTTTACTCAGGGAGAAGGTCGAAACGCCGCAAGGATGGGTCGAGAAGAAGCTCCTTTCTGCTGAAGCCGCTCGCCTGATCGGAGATGAGCTCCTAGCGCTCCTGAAGGGGAAGCGGGCGCTATCCATCGAAGGTCGAAAAATTAAGATTGTATCGTTGTAAATTTGGAAGTTGATGCCGCGCCGCCACCCGGTTTACGGTCGGCGCATTCATCCAGGGTTTGTCAGTGAAGGAAAATAAAATGAGTTCATTGAAAGCAGTCCGTTCGCCAGACGGAAAGTTAACTGCCGCATTTCGTAAACGAAGAGTTCAAAACTGGTTTGTTCTCGGACTGACCTATTCGGCGATGTACATGGGTCGCTATAACCTATCGTTCGCAAATAAAGCGCTCTCCGATACCTTCGGATGGGATAAAACACAGATCGGCGCCATCATCACCGCCGCTCTTTCGATCTACGGGTTTTCTGCAATCTTTAACGGACCGATTGCTGACCGCATCGGTGGCCGTCGCGCGATGCTGATCGGCGCAACGGGAACCGTGGTGTTTAACTTACTTTTCGGTCTGGGCGCCTACATGGGCTTTCTCGGCACCGGAACCTTTCTCCTCAGTTATTTCGCCATCACTTGGTCTTTAAATTCCTACTTCCAGTCTTACAGTGCTCTTTCACTGATTAAGGTAAATGCATCTTGGTTCCACATCCGCGAGCGCGGTGTTTTTTCCGCGATTTTCGGTTCGATGATTCAAGGCGGTCGCGCTTTAATTTATTTCATCGGCCCGATTCTCGTTGCGACTCTCCCATGGCAGTGGGTCTTCTTCGTTCCATCGATCGTCGTCGCGATCATGGCATTCTTTACTTATAAAAATGTCCAAAACGGGCCTGAGGATACGGGTTTCGAAACCTATGATGTGCAGGACGCCTCGAGTGGTGACACGGGTCCTGTGAATCTGAAGTACGTATTTAAGAAAGTTTTCACAAGCCCCGTTGCAATTACAATTGCGATGGCAGAGTTTTGTACAGGGTTTGTTCGCCATGGATTCGAACAGTGGTTTCCGCGATATATGCTCGAACACCAGAAACTCACTCTCGATTCACCGATTTTCCAAAAGGGCGCGGGCGCTGTAGTTCTCGCAGGTATTGCGGGTGCTTTTTTTGCGGGCACACTTTCAGACTGGGTATTTAAAGGTCGCCGTCCACCGATGGCGTTTGTGGGCTACGTGCTTCAAGTGTGCTCACTCTACGTCGTCTATCTCGCGCCTTCGATTAACCTCGTCATTCTTGCTTTCGTTGTGAACTCCTTTGCAATTTCGATCGTGCACTCGATGCTTTCGGGAACCGCTTCGATGGACTTCGGTGGAAAGAAGGCCGCCGCGACTGCTGCGGGAATGTTCGATGGAATGCAATACGTCGGCGGATCTTTTGTCGGTCTCGGCATGGGATGGATGCTTGAAAAGTTCGGCTGGGAATCCTGGGGCGTGAGTATGATTGGATTCTCCGCAATGGGCGGACTCCTGATGCTAACCCTCTGGAATGCGCGACCCAATACTAAGGGTGGCGCTCACTGATTTTCGGTCAGCTATTCTTTTGCTGAAAAAATTTTCTTTAAGATGAGCTTGATGTTTAAGCTCTCATCTCCGAACTCGTGCTTAAACCACTGAGTCCCTTTGGTCGCGAGATAGGAAAATAGAAGGTATTTCGGGAGCCTTCCGAAAAACACGGCGACACTGATTTCAGGTGCAGCCATGTGCCCGAGCGCGCAGAGAAGGATCGCGGGCTGTTGAGGGAGTGGGCTTAAGGCGATTAGCCATAAACCCCAAAAACCATAATGGGTAACCCAATCACTTGCGCGCAGCCATCCTGAGGATTCGAAAATTTTATCACCGAGAAGCCAGATGACGAAAGGCTCTCCGTAATGGGCTCCGCACCATGCGAGTACGAAAGCGCCAGTTGCGCTTGCGAGCGTGACAAAAAGCGCGGTTGGTAACCAGCGCCTCGGGCGAAGGGCGGAAGTGGCAACAATCATTCCTTCAGTGGGAATAAAGAGAACAAATAAATCAATGAAAGCTAAAAAACAAACTAGCGGTAAATACCACGGCCTGTGAATATTTCTTTTTAGCCCGGATAGAAACTTTTCCAATTACGAACTCATTCTGCGGCTAAACCGTGGCATTTTTTAAATTTTTTACCGCTCCCACAACTGCACGGATCGTTTCGTCCTACTTTAGGTTCAGCACGAACATAGGGTCCAGTTTGGATGCCCTGGGCATCGAGAAACTTCCATTCGCCTTTTTCTTTCTCAAAGAAACTTTTTTCGTAGTGATCCTGTTTTTTTCCTTCAGCAGTATACTGCGCGTGAAAGATAATCGTCCCCATCTCATCTTTCGCTTCGCCCGCTTCTTTTTGAAGAATTTTCAAGCCTTCCCATGTGGAGGACTTCGACCAAGTCTCGATTTCCTTACGGTCGACCTGATCCTGAGTTTTTGTGTGGTGGGTGTTGATGATGTAATCGACTTTTCCGACGACGAACGCGCTATAGCGTGAGCGAAGGAGATCTTCGGCGGTCTTTGCTTTCTGCTTTCCGTCGAGGAAGGGTTGGCAGCAATCTCCGTAAATTTTACCAGAAGTGCAGGGGCAAGGGTCTTTAGGGGTAACAGATGACATGGGGGCCTCTATAGGTAGGTTTAAGCCACCATTCTAACTGTGGCGAAGTCCTTCGGAAAGGGGTTATAAGGGGGGGCATGAGTTTAAAAGGATTTAAAGACGAAGCCGATTACCGAAGTGTCATGAAAGAGACGCTCGACCGCGTCGAAAAGGCTTTCGATGGGGTCGATCCAGATGTGGCGGAGTGTTCCGTTCAGTTTGGTGCGCTTACGGTTTTGTTTCCGTCCGGCGCTCGGTGTATTCTGAGTTCCCAGCCTTCAGTCGCCCAGCTCTGGATGGCGATTGCAGCGAAGGGTGTGGCTTATCATTTCGACTATGACCACACGAAGCGGGTTTGGATGGATGATAAGGGTGAGGGGATTGAAGCGATTTCGTATTTAGAGCGAGTCATCGCCGAGGTCACCGGTTTAAAAGTAAAGTTTTAAGGATCGATTATGGCGAATAAAATAACCGTCTACACAATGGAGTTTTGCCCTTTTTGTGTGCGTGCGAAGGATTTACTGAAGCAACGGGGTCTGCATTTCGAAGAAATTTTACTCTCCATGGACGATGATGCGAGTTGGGATGCTCTCGAGAAAAAAACGGGAATGAAGACGATGCCCCAAATTCTTCACGGTGAAAAACTCATTGGTGGTTATAACGATCTCGTCTCGATTGATCATAAAGATAAATTAGAGAGTTTAAAGAACTAGGAGTATTTACGATGCTTAAAAAAATCGGTGAGCTTTTCTGTATTACGGTTTTAGTGATCACCAGCCAGGGGTGTGGAAAAATTTTCCAAAACGGCGAAGTGATCGCTCGCAAGGTGGCCCCAAAGCCTCTGAGTGAAGTAGTGACCGTGACCGCTTTTGCGGACCGTGAAGGGGTGGCTCGTTCCACGATGAGTACGACTCAGAATGATACAGTCTGCGTGAATCTGACCGGATTCGATCTTGCGGCATTGAAGGTGAAACTCGACGCCGAAGCTGAGCTGTTTAAGACCGCGCAGCCTGAAGTTTATAAATGGTATTGGCAGTATGTTTTAAACGATCAGGATTACGTGAATCAGTGTTTAACCGGTGGTTTTCCAAAAACCTTTATTTCGGCTCGAACCGGAGTCAGCCATACGGTTTCGAATCAGGCTCAGTGCCGAAGCGCGACCTCAAGCCGAGCAGCGAGTGATTATATGTATTATATCGCTATTGGCGGGGTCCCAGTGAAGATGGCGGCTAAGCTTAAAACATCGGGCTGCGGGGGCGGGGTGAGCCCGTATGTAGGGCGTATCCAGTCGGTTGATGGATCCTTTAGGGATGATTACCAAGCGATACCGTAACTTTACGCATCGCGTCTTGAACTTCTTTTGCTGCTTTTAAAAATCATCTTTGCTGGACTGGATGAGTTGGGTTAGGAAATAACTTCCCTGGCAATTTTTATAGATGTCTCCATCGTCTAGAGGCCTAGGACACTCCCCTTTCACGGGAGTAACCCGGGTTCGAATCCCGGTGGAGACGCCAATACAAAAGCCCCCGAGTTTATTCTTGGGGGCTTTTGTATTTTGAGGGATTCTCCTCAAAAGATTTAGGCTCTTCGGCTCTTCCCCGAAACGTGGGGCATGTCGATTTCGAGAAGAATTATGATGAGTTAAAAATGAATGGACTCACTCATTTAAGTTGATGAAGCTTTAATAAAGGAAAATAAAATGAATAAAATTGCGCTCATTACGGGTGGTAGTCGCGGTTTGGGTAAAAACATGGCTCTCCATTTAGCAGACCAGGGAAGAGACGTCGTCATCACCTATTTAAAAAACGAAAAAGACGCTCATGAAGTAGTCGCCCAGATTGAAGCCAAAAAGAGAAAAGCTACGGCCCTCCAATTGGATGTTGGAAATTCCTCAACCTTTGAAAACTTTTCTTTAAAGTTAAAATCAACCCTCAAAGAAAAGTGGGGACATGAAAAAATCCATTTCCTCATTAACAATGCAGGCGCTGGTGTTCATGCGATGTTTGATAAAACGACTGAAGAACAAATCGATGATCTCTTTCAGGTTCATTTCAAAGGGGTCTATTTACTGACTCAGCGTATGCTTCCTCTTATCGAAGATGGTGGACGAATCGTGAACATCTCTTCTGGACTTGCGCGATTCACGTTTCCTGGTTACTCGGCCTATGCTTCCATGAAGGGCGCTATTGAGACACTCAGTCGTTATTTAGCAAAAGAGCTCGGACCCAGGAAAATTTCTGTTAACACCATTGCACCTGGAGCGATCGAAACTGACTTCGGTGGTGGAATAGTCCGTGATGATAAGGCTCTAAATGCCATGCTTGCAGCACAGACTGCTTTAGGTCGCGTTGGCTTACCGGATGATGTCGGTGGTGCTGTTGCCATGTTGCTTTCCGATCAGGCTCATTGGATTACAGGACAGCGAATAGAAGTGTCCGGTGGAATGATGATCTGAGTCGCATGAAAATACTCGTCATCGATGGTCATCCTTACTCTGAAAGTTTCTGTCGCGCCTTGGCTGATGCCTATTGCTCAGGAGCGAAAGAAGCTAATCACGAAGTCCAGGTCTTAACCCTACGAGATCTGCAATTCGATCCGCTTCTTCGAAAAGGCTATCGTGAAATTCAGAAGCTGGAGCCGGATCTGGTAACAGCCCAGGAAAAAATAAAACAGTGCGAACATCTTGTAATCGTTTACCCGATTTGGTGGGGCACGATGCCCGCACTTATGAAAGGATTCTTGGATCGATGCTGGTTACCCGGATTTGCTTTCAAGTACCACGCGAACGATCCGTTTTGGGATAGGTTGCTCAAGGGCAGAAGTGCTCGAATGATTGTAACTTCGGATGCACCGTATTTTTACAATCTACTGATTTACTGGAATGCTCCCTACCAAGTGATGAAAAAAACTGTTTTAAAGTTTTGCGGATTTGATCCCGTCCGAGTGACTGCCATAGGTAGAATCAAAAACTTGAAATCAAATGAAAAAACTAAGGTTATAGAGAGCATTCGGAAACTAGGAACGAAAGGAAGTTGAGAATGAACAAACAGAATAATAAAATTGCTCTAATAACAGGAGCAAACAAGGGACTGGGTAAGGAGATTGGGCGGCAGCTTGGTTTGCTTGGGTATACGGTTATCCTCACTTCGCGTGACGTTAAGGCAGGGGCCGCGGCAGTTGCGGAACTTGTGGCTTTAGGTTGCAATGCTCATTCTGTTCAGCTCGAAGTGACCAATCCTAACGACATTGCCAAACTATCGAATGATCTTAAAACTAAATTCGGTAAGCTTGACGTGCTCGTGAATAACGCAGGGATCGCACTCGAGTGGGACGGTGAACCTACCAACTCCGATAAAATTCGCCGTACTCTTGAGGTGAATCTCATCGCTCCTTTTGCAATAACAGAATCGCTTGTACCCCTTCTTGCACTGAGTGAGGATGCGCGTGTGATCAATCACTCATCCATGCTTGGTTCGATCAGTTCTGCTGAGACTAGTTGGGAGGATGTTTCAAGTTTTATGGCTGTCGGGTACTCGACATCTAAGGCCGGTCTCAACATGCTTACAGTGATTCAATCGAAAACACTGGAAAGTAAAAAAATCGCTGTTGCCGCAGCTCATCCCGGCTGGGTAAAGACCGATCTGGGAACTCAAGCAGCGCCAATGGAAGTTGAAGAGGGTGCCAGCACTGTAGTTAAACTCGTGACAGTGGCCCGAGACCGGTTTCCGCACGGGCAGTTAGTTCACGATGGCGAGCGCATGCCTTGGTAGGTAGAAATGGGTTCTCCTCGTAATATTCAGGTTAAAATCACGACATGGTTGAACGCACTTACGTAACCTCAAAAAATCGTGCGGATTGGCGGCGTGCTTTTGGACGCGCCAAGCGGGCACAAGCCAAGTTTCTTTCGTTCAGCGCCTCATCGCGCCGAGGTATCCTGGAGTGGCTGCAATCGGCTAAGCGTCCCGAGACTCGGACCGGTCGCATTCGGGAGATCGTGGAGATGGCTGCGGTTGGACTGCGGGCAAACTTCCCGGTAGATCGAAAAAAACTGTCTGAAAAACCTTAATTCTGAGTGATAGGAATGGGGTCTACGTTTAGGACTCGGGTGGTTATTGGGATTTAGGCTCGATGTAAAAGACACTGATCTCAGGTCGGCAGAAAAACCGAAATTCCAGAATCGAGTTTCCAACGCCTCGGCTGACGTACATATGGTTTGATCCGCGCTCATACCAACCTTCCACATAACTTCCGGAGCCTTCGGGGAGCCAGAATGGCGGTAGAAACGGAAATCGGATTTGCCCGCCGTGAGTATGCCCTGCAAGCCCGAGATCGATGCGCTGATCGTCCAAGAAATCAAAATAGGCAGGGGAATGAAAGAGCGCGATTCTAAATGAGTCTTCCGGAACATTCTTTAAAGCTGTTTGTTTGTCTGGAGTTCCAGAAAGAGAGTCATCTAGCCCGATTACCCAAACTTTCTCCGTTAAAAGACGGGCTTCGTTGTTTAAAAAAATAACATTCGCATCTTGGTAAACTTTCAGCTCAGTTGGATCGGGCCGCCAATGTTCCCAATTACCACGCACAAGAAAGACCCCGAGAGGAGCGCGTAGCAGTTTAAGTAGGATTTCTACACTTTTCCAGTCTCCGGCGTTTGCTATTGTATCACCGGAAATGAGTATGGCGTCGGGATTTTCGCGTTTAATGATGTCTAAAACTTTTGTCTCTCGGAGTCCAAATTCATAGGTATGTAAATCGGAGAGTTGAATAATTTTAAGTGGACGATCGATGTTCGCCTTCAGGTGGTGTTCGGTTACTTCAATCCATTGGGGTTCAATAAATCGTGCATAAATAAAAAGAGAGACTCCGAGGAGAATGAACCAGAGTTTTACTGATTTTCTGTTCATTGATTTGTCCGGTAAAGGGGGGGGGTGCCTTTCGGGTTCAAGACTTTTAGTTTTCTCTGTTCAAGAAGGTCTAGCCCTCTTTTTTCGATCTCGTTCAAAGATGGCTCTTCACCTGTGAAGATCTCTTTTGCAGCTTTCAGGCCTTCTTTATTATTGTATCGATCCATTTCTGCTGCGAGTCGCTCTGATTTTGTCGCGTTGGGGAGTGGTTGCTCGTGTGATGAAAGAAAATTTTGAGCAAGTGGTTCTCCCAAATGTTCTGATAGAAGTGCGGCCCAAACAAAATGCCTGAATGCGTCGCTTTCATCGGTATCAGCGTTTCTTCCGAAATGTTTCAACGTCGATATAATCGCTCGTCGAGATTGAGCATATGCATTCAGCGCATCGATCGGATGATTTTTAATAAACGTGGTCTCATCAGGCGTCAGTCTTCCAGCGTACCAGTAAGTCGAGTTTCGAACGATTGTATCTTTAAGAGTGGTTTCAATCAGGATAACGAGTCGTTCGCCTAGAGATGAATCTATGGCTAAGCCTATACGTTGAGTATCAGTTACCGTTGGATCGAGGAAATATTCTGATACTTCAATTTTACTCGTTTTACCGTTCGGATTGAAAAATGTAGCGATCTGCTTCGCAAACCCAGGGCTAATCGTCGAAGCATAGATATCGGGTTCTTCCATGACTTTTGAGATTTTTAGTGTGGTGGA
>JBGSHQ010000082.1:0-7244 GCA_041752095.1 Bdellovibrionia bacterium | reverse complement strand
TTGCATATCGTCCCAAGAATACTGTTCCGCAGGTTTGTTAGGATTGAGCTTAATAGTTTTTTCACCCACCTTGATGTCTATCCCACCCTGGGTGAAATGGGATTTATTCGTCCCCGTCGCGAGTAGCGCTTGGATCTGCGTGAAAGGAGTACGCTGTAACTCAAACGGCTCGTCTAACGTCACAGAAACGATGTCGTCGCCCTCCCCCATTTGGAATGTCACTCCGCCCGCTTTTGCCTGCTCTTTTGTGATGATGGGTTTAAACTCGAAACTCTCGACTTTGGCATGATCGAGTAAAACCTGAGGGTCGATCTTTCGCTTCCCCGCAAGTTCCATAAATAAATGTAAGGTACTGCGTCCTTCAAGCGCCGCTTGAACCGCTTTCCTTTGTGACATTGGGATGAGCTTTGAATAGGCTCGAAACTTTTTAGCCGCCGCACCGACTTCAGTTTCGAGGAAGGAGGCTTTGAGTTCTGGGTGAGCACCGTTACGGAGCCATTCCTCCACTTTCTCCTCTACCCTATTCACGGGACCCGGGATGGCCTGAATCTCCCGATAAGCACTCACGATATTAAAATACGGGGAATCGCCTTTCAGATTTTGCTCTAAAATAGCGTTTCCAAAACGTTTCAGAGATGGATCCTGAGAACTCAGACACTGATTAAGCGTCCTCCCGAGCTCCACCGCATTCCCATAAAGGCTGCCGGAATAGGTTTCGACTAAAATACTCTCCGCCCAGGGCTCTAAGCTCGTTTTCGCGAGTATCTTTTGAAAAGCGACGACTTCACGAATATCCTGCGACATGAAGCTTTGTTTCAGTTGCCCAATCGCACGCTTTGCGGTGCCGGGATCTATTCCCGGTTGATCCAAGATTTTACTCACTACCGATCGGTAGCCCTCCGGATAGAGCGATAACAACTTTTTCCGAACGTGTGGACGATCCTTATAAGCAACCAACCACTCATGCGACTCTTCCTTTAAAATTCCGCCCAAGTCGACCTTAGAATCAATCTTTTCCAGGAGATCCGGATACTTCTTTGCAATCGCAAGCGAAAACCATTCCCCAAGGAATCTTTCATTCCCTAAATTCTCGTTCACGAGATTCAATATTTTAGCCTCGTCTGCCGGACTTAACAGGGCAACTTCAGTACTCACTCTTCGCTTCAGTTTCTCAAGCAGACCCTTGTCGCTGGCATCGATGCCCCTCTTTCCCGCCAGAAGCTCAAAGTAGTACACCGGGTCGACTTTCAGGCTCTCGGGAATGACCCGGATCGCGTTTTTATTTTTTATGACGATATAGTCGCCGCTTTTAATGAAGTCCGTGCCTTCTCTTGCATTCCCACTCAAGCGAAACCGAATCGTGAATCCAGTGTCTCGAGCACCTTTCGTCCCCACCCGGGTATAAAACCCATCGCCATAGACCGCAGCCTCCCCCGGAAACCCGTTCCTAGAGATCAGCACGTTTGGATCTCCCGTATGTGCCCGAGTGATTGATTCGTAAGCGAGAAAATTATTCGTTTCGTGAGCGACAATGTCTAAATCAAGTTGTTTGGCCGTTTTTCCCGTCCCTTGTCCGAGTTTGAAGCTCGGAAGCGGGGCTTTATTCAGCCACCAAGAAAGCGACCCTTGAGTCGTCGCATCTTTTTTGATGGCGATGAGTTTTTTACGAAGACCTAAGCGCTCAAGTTCATTCACCGCGTATTCGATATTTACGGCATTTTGAATGAGTTTTTTCGCGTTCTTTTCGATCCAGCTGGCCGCATACCCTGAACCCATGGAGTTCGGATCGAACCGATCGATGATCGCTTTCACTACCTTTAAATCTTCTCCGGTAATTTTAAGTTCATATTGGAAGGCCTTCGTGAGGTACCTGACCACCGAAAATATCTCGGGATTAAGTCCGTCTTTTGCTCGCTTGGTCTGTCCGTGATTGCCCGCAAAATAAAAATGAAGTTGATCGTCAAGTAGATCCGTCATGAAAGCGGGAGATTTCGAGTCCCAGTCCCGAACATCCCGAAGGCGGGATTCCCCTAGATGAGGCTCCGTGATTTCAATCAGTCCTGTAGAATTTGAATCCGAGTGTTGGTTTAAAAAATCCCAATCATTTAAGATCGCGCCTTTATCTGCGCGGTCCTTTTTCAGAAACCTCACTTCCCAAACTGATTTCGATCCTTGGAGGTGATCGAACTTGGATTTAAGCTCCGCTTCGATCCTTGTGGCCGCTCGTTCTAAGTGTTCCACCGGCCCATCGATCACGATGTCGGCGTCTTGGTTTGATCGAAAGATATCTGAGTAATCAAATCCGAAGCGATCAGGCTGAAACCGGATATCGCCTTTTAGGCGCTTTAAGTTCCATTTTACGTAGTGCCCATACGCCGATGCCGTTCCCCCGAAAAGCCATACACGGACGCCCTCTTCGTCCGCGATGCGCCGGACATAGTCGAACTCCTTCACGCGCCTGATGTTCTCACCAAGCGCTTTGGTGAATTCGTCGGGCGCGATGGAGTGAAGCGCCCGGCCCGTCTCTCCGGTGGAGACTACTTTTAGCGGGAGTAAGAGGTCCCGACAGAACTGGGAAGGTTCGGCTACCGATGCACAGAAAAATAAACCGAGAGCGAGGACCGCGGTCGCCGTTCTGAACCTGAGGAGTAGCGTCTGCTTGAGATGATCAACTACACTCAATGGCTTCATTCCTCTCTAGATAATAGGCGCTCACAGCGCATAGAGAGCCGAAACATGAACTCGCGGATCCGTTCCGGCGAGAAATTCGTATTGCGCGGTCGTCCGGTTTCCGCCTGCTTCACTACTCTCTGGAACTCCGAGCCCGTAATAGATCCTTTTCGCATAAGCGTGTTCGCGACTTGGACCATCACTGACCATTTCCGGCGAAGCTCAGATTCAGCGAGCGCTCTCGCATCTTTTATGACTCCGTCCACGAATGTGTTAAGCGCCGACTGGGCCCTTTCATTCATGACGAGCTTACCGGTCTCGTCCGTCATGGCTCCGTCGAGGTTCTTCACGAGGCTTCCTTCGATGGCCGTTTTACGGATTAAGTCGCGGGTTTGCTGGATATCACCGCCCGCGCCGGTATTGCGCTCGCGACCGATCAGTTCTTCCGCAACGCTCCCACCCAGTAACACCGAAATCCGTTTCACGAGCGATTCGCGGTCGAGATTCGTCGCCCAACCCGGAACGGGCTCTTAGCGCGCGTAACCCAGATGGCCTCCTGAAGGTACTATGGTTAAATGTTCGAGCGTCTGTCCCGAAATCTTTGGATTGTTCAGGACCGCGTGGCCGGCCTCATGAAAAGCAGTTCCCCAAGCATCGACCACCCGGATCTGCTTCATGAACTTCGCGTCGTTTGTGAAGTCCGCTGTCCCACTGTAAACGACCTTTCCACCTTGCTTTGCCTCGATTTTTAACAAGGCTTTACGTTCCGTGGGTCTTAGCCAATAAAAAGGTGACAAGACAGAGGTGCTCTCGACGCCAATGGTAATCTTCCCTGGCGTGTGGGCAAGCTGGTCCCAATCAAAGTCATAGACGGACTGCGCGGCGAAAGATCCAAGCGTCGTATCGATGAAGTTACGAACGGAGCGCGCTCCCTCCCCCGATGAATACATAAGCCGAGCGAGTTTGCGATCAAGATCCTTTTCAAAAACGATTTCAAAGGGCTGCGCGGACGCGAACTTCGCTTTCCACTCTTCGAGCATCTTATGGGCCACCCGTACCTTCGCCTCGAAAGAAGGCGGCTTCATCAGGACCTGATCCTTGATCCGTCCGATGAAAGCTTCAGGAAAACCCGACTCAAGCAGCATCGATTTCAAACGGGTTCGATCACCCGCCATTTGTTTCCATGCGGCGAGGAGAAGATCGTCGTCTTCCAAACCACGAAAAAGCTGCTCGCCGTCGTTCCCGGTAAAGATGAAAGTGAACTTATTCAAATTCCGATACTCGCGGGAAGGACTCGACCAAACCCCTTCATCAAGGATAGAGTAAAACCGCTTCGCAATCTCTTCTTTCAGGGCTTTGTCATTTCCACCGGCATTACTCATTTCATCGAAAACGATGACACAACCGTCAGGAAAGTCATTTAGGGCCTTCTCAAAGGGTCCCATTGAATCCGAACCCACGATACCTTTCGGCGGCGAGAAGATATCGTTGAGGCTGTATTCATTCTTCACGTTCCCCATATTGATAATTTTAATCGCATTGCTGTTCCCGTACCTCGCCTCGGCCGCGCGTTTCGCAAGTTCGGTCTTTCCCGTACCAGTTCGTCCCGCCAAGAAGATAGAGGCGGGCGATTTATTCCCCGGTGCGGCCGCCGACGCTCGAATTGCGTTCGTCACTTTCTTTACGGCCTCTTCCTGATCAATAATTCCTGCGCTTAGCGTGGCTTCGAGGCCCTTTAATCGCGCTCGCACCTCGGGATCCTGCATCGGATTCTGAAGAGCGATTTTTGGTCCGTCGACTAGGACTCTGGCCTTTCCGTCGCTAATGATGACTTTCATTTCCGAGGGGCGCAGCGCAGGCGCCTCGGCATCGATCGTAAGCTGGATCGACGAGGGGTGCTGCAGCGTAAATGCATTCACGGCACGGTCGAGGTAATCGCGAATTCGTCGATTCACTTCACGGGCACCATCGGCCTCATTGAAATAAGCGTCGACGATTTTCTCCACGTAGGCATCTGAAACTTTTAATGATCCTTTAGTCGCCTTAGCGAATTCAGCCGCGTAACGATCCGCCTCGCCCCGAGCGATTTCAAGCACCTCTGGACGAAGTAAAGGAGATCCGAGTATCCACTCGTCGACGCGCTGGACGACTTCGCGTGGAGTCGCGGCGCTAGATGCGTAAGACTCCTTACGTAAAAATGCCTCCTGAAGCCGAGACTTATCGACGGACCGAATGCGTCGGTCGAGCTCCGGACGAGAAATTCCCTTCATCAGGTCCGGCGGAAAAAATTCTGCCGCGCCCTTATTCGACGTCATTACGACGAGAGAACGCCCGAGCTTCCGAATCTTCCCGTCGCCGCCCGTAACCTCACCCTTATCAAGCACCTCCATGAAGCGCTTCAGCACATCAGGATGGGCTTTTTCGATTTCGTTTAGAATAATCACGCCGCCGCCCTTGCCGCGGCCTTCGAGAAATTCAACAAGAACCCCCTTTGAGGTGTCCGAAGAAACGACGCCACTCGGCGCTCCGAAAAGCGCGTTGAGCGAAAAACCGCCATCCATGTACGCCGTCATATCGATCTCAAGAACACGGTTCCGGCTTCCGTAAAATTTTTCTCCGATTTTTTCGGCGACCATGGTCTTTCCCACTCCGGTCGTCCCGAGAATCATTACCGTCGAGTGAGTACGGTTTCCCTGCCGCGAGAGTCCGCTCGAGAATTGGTCGACGAGCCGATCAACCATCGCCCCTTGGCCCTTTACTTCGGCTTTAAGTTCGACTTTCAGCTTTTCCATATAGGCGACGAACGCCCCACGATCTTGCGGAAATACAGGAAGCCCGCTTTTTTTGGATGCGTACTTCAGAAGCATTTTTTCGTCGGGCTGATTCAGGGTCCCGCCATTCAAGCGATTCTGGCTGATTGCGAAGTCTTGCAGGAGAAGAAACGGCCCGCTCGGCCTGCGCACATCCGTCCGGTAGTGTGGGGCGACCTCGACCGCAGCTCTCAGGACATCGTCTGTGATGGTGATGGCGTAGCGTTTTTCAAGTACGGGCACCCACGTCTTTCGTAAAATTTGCGCCGTTAACTCGGGACTAAATTCCTCGAGCAGAATCGGCTCGATCCGCCGCATGATCGCCTCGTCGGCTGAAAAGTTAAGCCCCATTTCCCGCCCCGTCGTGGCCCAGATCATTCGTATCGGATCACGGTTCATGAGTAAGGGCTTTAAGGCGTCGAGTTGGGCCTTTGAAAGCGTGTGAGCTTCGTCGATGAAAACGATGATGGGCTTACCGAGCGTCTTTTCAGCATTTTTTACTTCGGCGAAATACTCCTCGACTGCGGCGGCTTGCGCGTTCGCGTCGTTTGACTTCGCAAGCTTTGCGATACGCGCCGACGTCGTTTCGATCACGATCGAACCTCTTAGATCAGCGGCGTGAACGCCGGGCGGGAGATCGTCCATCAGTATACGGTAAGCAATCGACTCGGCGGCGGCGGTTTTTCCGACTCCGGCTTCTCCGACGTAAACCGGCACCTTCCCCTGGAGGCGCACGAGGACATCGAGGCCCGCATCGGTCTCATTTTCGCGGCCGATGATCGCCGTCCAACTTCCGTCCTGCATGCTCTTACGAATTTCGTCGGAAACGCATTTATTCGTTCCAGCGGCTAAACTTTTATAACCTTTTGATACAGCCCAGTCGGCGAAATTTTCCGGAGCCGGAAGGGACGGAGGTTTTCCGACCGACGCCATCGCACGCGCCGTGTTTCCAAATTCGGGCCAGATATAGGCCCAAGACCCACCGAGCTTCTGCGGAAGCTGCTTCTCAGCGCTCTTTGACAGCTCGGCGAATTCTTTGATCTGTTTGGACGTACCGCCGTGAGCTGAAATCAAACTCAACAGGGCATTCAAAATATAGGTATTAGGTTTAGGCTTTGCGATTTCATCCGAAAAAAAACTGAACGCGAGATCTACGACCTCGGCGTACCGGTGTGGTTTCAGTTGAGTGATCGCATCAGTGAAGGCTTGAGGAGCACCTAATCTCGCTTCCGAAGCACGCTGCATCGCTTTTCGAGCGTCTTCGGCCAACTTCTTATCTTTTTCATCGCTTGCCGGTGCCCGCCGTATATTTTCAAGGACGGGCTTCGGCGTCGCGCAAGCACCCACGGCAGCAGCGACTAACGCCGCTAAAAACGCGGTTCGGAAAAATGCGTAAACTCGATTTAATTTGAATATCATGGACGCTTTCGCCTCCCATGCCTATCGGCTGATTTCGCTCCGAGTTTAAACCCTTGGGACTCCTAAGGATAGAATCGCTAGGATCTCCGCCCGTCGGACTTCTAATGACAGAATAGTCAGAAACTTGACGACTATTTGAGAAGGGTTGATTGGTCTTACGTGATTTGCAACTTTCTGCAAAACTGCTCTGGACTAATGATTTCGATCCCAGAGACCTTTTTAGTCTTTAGAAGCGCTTTATCACCCGTGACGACGTACGACGCTTGACCCGTCACCGCAAGCTCATAGAGAAAATGGTCGTTTTCATCACTGAATACCATTTTTGGAATACGCATGGGCAAGACC
>JBGSHQ010000081.1:0-2505 GCA_041752095.1 Bdellovibrionia bacterium | reverse complement strand
GTAAATCTGAATGAGCCCCGTACGATCTCGAAGGCGAAGAAACGCAGCTTTTCCAAAATCACGAATCGCAATCGCCCGACCCGCTACTGTTGCACGGATTTTTAGGGGATCGAGTTCTTCTTTAGTTTTAGCGTCATACTCACGGTGAAGATCGATCGCGAGATTTTCGGGCTTGAATCCGTTTTTATAAGGATTTTCTTTCCGGTCCCGAATTCGCTGCATCTTCTCCGTACGAACTCGAACCTGTTCGGGAAGGTCGACCGTGGCTGCTTCACTCTGCTTCGGATGATCGCTCATTTTAATGTCCTTGTGCTTCTAAGTACCGTTCGGCATCGATCGCGGCCATACATCCTGTGCCAGCAGCTGTCACAGCCTGGCGGTAAACGTGATCGGCTACATCGCCTGCGGCAAAAATTCCTGGAATATTCGTTCGGGTCGTACCCGGTTCGACCACGAGGTATCCGTTTGGGTCTTTCTTAAGAAGATCACCGAAAATTTTCGTGTTCGGTTCATGGCCGATGGCGATAAAAAGTCCGGTTACTTTTAATTCTGAGATCGCGCCTGACTTTAAGTTTTTAAGCTTAAGTGCCTCGACGCCTTTTTCACCTGTGATGTCTTCGACCGCAGTGTCGTAGATCACTTTAATTTTAGGATTTTTTAGTACGCGATCGACCATAATTTTTGAGGCACGGAAAACATCGCGGCGGTGAATGAGTGTTACCGTTTTTGCAAATCGAGTGAGGAAGTTTGCTTCTTCCATCGCGGTATCTCCTCCACCTACGACTGCGATATCCTGGTTTCGAAAAAAGAAACCATCACAAGTTGCGCACGCAGATACGCCCTTACCGTTATATTTTTTCTCGCTCTCAATGCCTAACCACTTAGCGGATGCTCCGGTCGAAACGATCAGAGTGCGTGTCGCGATTTTTTTCCCATCATCGAGATGCAGAGTAAAAGGAGCCTTCGTTCCTTCGACTCGAGTCACTCGACCGGTGAGAAACCGAGTTCCGAATCGCTCAGACTGTTTTCGAAACGCGACCATGAGATCTGGGCCCGTGACGGCTTCTGCGAATCCAGGATAATTTTCGACGTCAGTCGTGATCGTGAGCTGTCCACCGGGTTGCTCCCCTTCGACGACGAGTGGCTGGAGGTTTGCACGCGCGGTGTAGATGGCCGCGGTTAAACCCGCAGGGCCTGTACCTAAGATGACGACGTCTTCGAGCGATTTAATTTCGGTCATGGGGAATCCTCCTGTGACTCCGGACGGAGATATACCTACGACATTCCCAGGGAATCCCAGAAATGTCAGGTGCAGAAATAGGATTTTCTAAAATCGTTGATTAAGAAACGGAGTTATCAGCGATGAGGGCTTCAATGCTGACAATTTCTACGTTTGCAGAATCATCTGGAAGTTCTTTTACGAACTTTTCGTAGTCTTCGACCTTAGCACTGCCGCGCTGGATGTTGCGCTCAACGACGCGGCTATCGAATTTCTTTGCTTCAGTGGCATCTAAAAGGAGTGTCATATGCCCTCTTTACTATGCGTTCGGCGGTAGCGAGTCAATTGGGGAGTGATAAACGCGAAGCGTTATAATTATGGGGTCTTGCTCTAGTAATTAATCCCGCCCGAGTTTCTAATGCGAAGTAGTCAAGCGCGGGGTGGAGGTAGATATCCTTGGCTTCAAATGCCGGTGCTTGAATCGAAAAGCCATTGCGTTGAGCGTTTATGCTAAAACTTACCGCCGGAGTTCTTCGTCGCGTCGCCGGTGGGTCGCTTGGGATTTTCTTCTTCGGGCGGTGGTCCTATAAGGGCGGGCAAGACGGGCTTCGTGACGGTGGAGTCGTTAACGGCCGACTCCTTCGTGCCCGTCTTAAGGGAGCACGGATCCGGTTTCCTTAAGGCATTCCTGAAGATCCTAAGATATTCCTTTTCGGCGTTCGTCGCCGCAGTGCCAAAGATTCCGAAAATCGCGGGCATCGGTAAATCGGGGTTAGCGAGTAGGTCCAATTCTTTTTTAGGCTTCTTCTGCGCAGTCACGGTCATTTTTGAGTCGGGACGACTAAGTCGTTTCAATTCGGCTTCTACAGCGAGCCGTTGTTGTTTTCTCTGGGCGGCTTCCCAATCCAAGCAACTCTTATTGAAAGCTCGTATTTCGTCGATTTCGATAAGATTCGCGGGAACAACGCAAAGTAATCGCGGATGTACAGCGGATTTTACTCCGTCTTCGGAGCTGACCGTGGTGAATGCCTCGTGGATGCCCGCCGATCGACCGAATCGCGCCGCCTCCTTTTCGCTGCACTGAAAAGGGGAAGCTCGCGCCGCGATCGGCGATTGGACCACTAAGGCCATGACGACGAGGTTTTTCCAATTGCCACGGCAGAATTCCGAGAATTTCATAGAGAACCGATCGGCATTTTCTCGCCGTCTCTTAAATGGGTGATTAATTCCTAGTTTTGCATATGTCGGACGTGACCCGGGCCGGGCAGCCGACGGATAGAAACGAA
>JBGSHQ010000080.1:0-9532 GCA_041752095.1 Bdellovibrionia bacterium | reverse complement strand
ACTCGATAAAATTTAAATAGCGTCGTAATCCAGCGGGCGAGCGGTCTTTTGGGAGTGGCAGGATTTCCCAGAGAATCCGGTGCGTCTGTTCATGAAAAACCGAAGTCGAGTAACTGACGACGCGAAGAAGTCCTTCATCGTTTTTTCGTTCGCCCTGGTCGGTAGCGATCCAGAGAAGTTCATCTTCAGTCGGGCTATACTGGATTCGATTTTCGAGGAGTACAGCGGAAGAAAGACTGCGAGGAGAAGAGGCGAGGCGCGCATGGAACTCGCCTGACTTCGATAGAAAGAGTTTCCGTGAAAGGCGGAAGAGGGAACTCTCGCGTAGAAAAAAAGAATCGAAGGCCTGACCGGGTAGGGAAAGGGGCTGGGGTTTTAGGGTCGGAGTAATCAGAGAGCGATAAAGCGCAATATTCTTTCGCAGTGTCGCTGCCTGAGTTTTCGAATGCCAGGAAGCAAAACGAATTTTTTTCTCAAACTGAGTGAGTGTTTTACTCTTCAGCTTGCTCATTAACGTTTTAGCGATCCTTTTAATCCTGCAAGCGCAGCAAATGGATTATTCTTAAACTGCTCCTTCGGCGGAGTCGGTGCACGCGGTGGCTGCTTCTTCACTGAGTTTGCTAGCCCCGTATTAGGTACCACTGGGCGCGAAGCTTCCCGAGCAGCCTTCAGTGAAGCGGTGTTAATCACAGATGCTCCATCTCCACGCGTTTCGATTGCGAGCGATGGATTTTCAGGGACTTTAGGCGGTGGAGCTTTAGGGCGTTCGCCGCCACGGTTCCCACGCGGCGATCGTTTTTTCTTTCCCGCGCCTTCTTCGGCTGAGTCCGAGCGAGAGGATTTATTTGAAGTCGCTCCATCGAACTTCATCGTGAGTGCGATTTGGTTTTTTTCCTGATTTACTTCGAGAACCTTAATGGTCACTCGGTCTCCAGGGCTAACCACTTCACGTGGGTCTTTAACGTACTTATTTGAAAGCTGAGAAATGTGGACGAGGCCGTCTTGGTGAACTCCGATGTCAACAAACGCACCGAAATTCGTAACATTCGTGACAATCCCTGGACAGATCATGTCCGTCTTTAAATCTTTCACTGTAAAAATATCATCACGGAATGAAAACGGAACGAAAGCATCCCGCGGATCACGGCCTGGTTTTTCGAGTTCTTTAAGTACGTCGTTAAAGGTGAAATCACCGAGTTTTTCTTTTAAAGCAGTCGAAATTTCTTTCGAAGCTTTAATTTCGCGAACACCTTCAGCACCCATGAGGTCTTTTACGGATTTACCCAGTTTTGAAGCGGTTTCTTCCAGGTCCGAATAACGCTCGGGGTGAACGCTCGTATTATCGAGAGGATTTTCCGATTCTGGGATGCGAAGGAATCCCGCCGACTGTTCGAAAGTTTTAGTCGAGAAGCGGGGTACGTCGAGAAGGTCTTTACGCGATTTAAAGAGTCCCTTAGTCGCCCGATGTTCGATGATTCCAGACGCTAATCCTGGGCCGATTCCGGAAACGCGTGAGAGGAGGTATTTCGAAGCCGTGTTTAGGTTTACTCCGACACTGTTCACGCAGGTGTCGACGACAAGTTCGAGAGATTTTTTTAAACTATTCGGAGAAACGTCGTGCTGGTACTGGCCGACGCCGATGGATTTGGGTTCAATTTTTACAAGCTCTGCGAGTGGATCCTGGAGACGTCGGGCGATTGAGATTGCACCCCGTACAGTCACGTCGAGATCAGGGAATTCTTCACGAGCGACTTCGCTTGCGGAGTAAACCGAGGCACCCGACTCATTCACCATCACTACAGGTACATCGACTTCCGCTTCCTTCACTGTCTGGCGAAGAAAAGCTTCTGTTTCACGTCCTGCGGTTCCGTTACCGACTGCGATCGCGCGGACGTCACCCATTTTTAAAATAGTCGAAAGGAGTTCCTTTGCTTTTAGTTTTCCATCATCCGACTGCAGATGAAGTACAGTGTCGCCTACGAACCGGCCCGTATCGTTAATGACTGCGAGCTTACACCCGGTACGAATTCCCGGATCGACTCCGAGAACGGCTTTTGGTCCGAAAGGGGAGGCGAGAAGAAGTTTTTTCACGTTCTCGGCAAAAACATTAATCGCCGTTTCGTCTGCGACTTCCTTCATTGATTTATGGGCTTCATTCTCAATCGCGGGAAGAACATGCGCCTTCAGCGCGAGGCGCGCTGATTTAATGAGAACTTCGCGACCGGGTGATTGAACGTCGTCATGAACCTGGCTTGCTTCGTTTTCGAAAATTTGGGTGAGAGATTCTTCTAATCCACCTGCGAAAGAAATCGTGAGCTCTTCTTCCATCCATCCGCGGCGAATGGCGAGATATCGGTGAGAGTTTTCGGGTTTACGAAGACTTGTAATCGGCTCTTCATGGTCGAAGTAAAGTTCGTACTTCGAGTTCGGTTTTGCTTTAGAGGCTTTCGAGGTTTTTAGAGTTCCTTCGGTGAATATCTTTTCACGAACCTGAGCGCGAAGATCAGCGCGCTCGCTTAAGCGTTCGATTAAAATATCCTGAGCACCCTGAATGCATTTTTCGGCATCGGGAAAACCTTTATCCGTATTATGAAAGGTGAATGCCCATAAGCTTAAAGTCTGGCCGGGTTCAGGGGTAACCGTCCCGTGTCCACAGTCCCAAATCCATTCTGCCAGTGGAGCGAGACCCGCTTCTTTAGCCAGAGTCGCCTTCGATTTCTTTTTAACCTTAAAGGGAAGATAGAGATCTTCTAATAGTGTGGGCTGAAAAGTAGATAGAATTTTTGCACGGAGTTCGTCTGTGAGTTTTCCCTGCTTTTCAATTTCCGAGGTGATGAAGGTCTGCCTGTGAGTTACGGTGTCCCAGGTTTCTTTCGCGTCGATCACTTTCTGAATTTGGACTTCGTCGAGTCCACCGGTCGCTTCTTTTCGGTACCGAGCGATGAAAGGAAGGGTAGCGCCCTCAGATGTGAGGTGAAGCACGGCTTCTGCCGACTTAAGAGTAACGCCTGGAATTTGGGACTGGATCCATGTCTGAAGATTCATCATTTTGTCATACGAATCTAAGTGAATCGCGGGCCACCTCCAAGCAGAAAGTCGCCCATTTTTAGCGATATATCAGATGTTGGCGCGGGCGGTCACGTGTTAGAGGTGTTGAATATGAGTGCGCACCTGACCGAAGGTAAAGATTTTTACTACGATCTAAGTGGAGCGATGGTCTTAACTCGCGAGTTTCTGATTGCTCGGGGAAAGTGCTGTGAATCGGGTTGTCGTCACTGTCCGTATGGCTTTAATCCAGATGCAGTACCGACGCCTTCTGGGGTGAGTGTGAAACTTTCGACACAGGAATAATGGCCCTTTTCTTGCTATTTTTTTCCGGTTTTTCGTGAGGCTTGCCTAACTTGCCAGACTCGTTCTCGTACCTGTATAATAACTGTTTATGGGGTTAATTATGGGGATAAAAAATTCAAAAGGCTTTTCGCTGGTCGAAATGATGATTGTAAGCGCGATCATGATGACGCTCGCTTACGCGATGATGCAACAATTCGAAATCCAACAGAAGATGGCGACGACGAGTGATGCTCAGTTCGACATGCAGGATTTATTAACTCAAACCCGAAGTATTCTCAGTAATGAAGCTGCATGCACGGAAACTTTTAGAACTAAACCCTTAGCTGGTGCAACTGCCACAGAGATTAAGCGGGCTTATAAGAATAATCCTACAGATACAGTTTGGCAGTTTTCTGTTTTCGCGAATCTGACAGCAGATTTTTCTAAAAATTTAAAATTAAAAACAATTTCTATTGCTCCTTCTCCCGCAAGTCCTACTTCTCAAGGAATTATTACCCTCGAAATCTCACGGTTAAAGAAAGTATTCGGCGGAGATACTTTAACTCGAACTATTACCGTTGATGTTAAAACAGATGTAGGTGGGTTAATTACAAGCTGCCAATTCATGGGCTCGCCTGCTCCGAATGCGAAAGAAATTTGTGAAGCCTTGAATGGTACCTACAACACCACTACTTTAAAGTGCGATACGACTGCTGTGGACGGAATTCCGATTTATAGAAACCCTAAAACGGGAGCGTTACAGTTAGAGTCAACTTCTACCGTTTATGAAACCTGTAGCCAGTGTAAAGACAATTGCAACCCTTGCCCAAGTGGATGGACAATGACTAATCAAAATTGTTCTCAAGGTGCGAATTGTGGGTTACATAAGTGGAGAAATTGCTCAGCCCGGTGCTCTATAACAGCGGTCCCAGCTGGAAAAATGTTGGGTGCCTTACCTTCGCCTATTCCGCCATATGTGCCACCCGTTGTGCCGACATGCCCAAGTGGTGACACCGCAATAACATGGTATAATACGGTTTTAACTCTGGCGGAAAGAATCCAACTGAATATTGAGATGGGGATACCACCTACTAGTGCTAGTGTCCCTGAAATCATTGCTGCTCTCAATGATCGGTATCCCCCTTCAGGAATCTGCCCTTAAATCTGTGTATGCAGAAAAATTTTCCCAGAAGGCGGAGTCTGTAAACTTGAGTCCCAAGTAGCACCTTGTGATTTATTCCAAATCTCAGGCTTGAAAGGGATCTCGGGATTTCGGTTCGCCTTTTCATAGGTCCGAACAAGCCAGTCATGCATGAGATCCGGGTCCCAGAAGAAACCCTTCTCATGGGGCTCGTTATCCTGCGCCCAGCGATCGGCTTTACGGATCACATCGATGACGGAAACTTTTTTCCCGGTAATGGGTCCGCCGATCAGTTCATGGGGAATATTAAACGAGCGTGTCCACTCGCGACGAAACTCGTCGGTAAGAAGGCCTGCCGTTTCTAGAAAGCTCGCCGCAAAAGCAGAGCAGCCGGAACCCTCGCCGTGAAGCGGGCGGTTTTTCATTCCGTAAAAAGCGTCGTATTTATTTTTTCTAAACTCGCCGACGTATTCGTGAAGTCGTTTATTAATCGCTTCGTTCGTGAGGATGCGAAAGTAGGAAAGCCAGCCCGGTTTCTGCGAGCGTTTATAGAGTTCTGGGATCAGGTGCTCGCGACTTTCGAGCGCACCCTTAAAGTTATGCAGTAAAATTCCGAGACCGTGGCCATCGAAAAGGACTTCTTTACGGCCTTCATTCTTAAGTAACTGAGTCATGCCTGTCAGGATATAATCCTCAGGCGAACGGACGAGGATGCTGACGTGCCCGATCGAACGAGGGCGACCCAGAAGTTTATTTCGTGTAGTCGTGTAGGTCAGTCCCTTTGGATTCGTCCAGTCAAGCCCGGGCGATGGGTAAAAGAAAAGAACGAGTTCGTAAGGATGTTTTTTGGGAAAGTCGAAATTCATAACTTATTTAAAGAACCTCAAGGCAAAATGAAGCAATCGCTGTCGGGATAAGCGCCGCCAGAAAGAGTCGGCCAGGGTGGACTCCGTTTTCTCCGAAGTACCCTTTTAAAATGCCGTAGCCAGCAGGGTTAGGAGCGTTTGCAATAATCGTAAGTCCTCCTCCAGTGACGGCACCTGCGACGAGCGCATGCTTTAATGAATCAGAGAGATTCGGGACTTGGGTGCCGAGATAGGTGAGGGCAGCGTTATCCGTTATCGCCGTTAAGAGAGTCGATCCGAAATAGAGTGGATATTCGGTGAGTGAAGTCATGAGTGGGGTTAACCACCATGACTGAGGTTTTCCGAGAATGACCAGTCCGCCGAGAAAAAATCCGACAAGCATCGATTCACGAACCTGGAGGCGATCCTGGTGGGGTTCCGTGATAGACATCACGCCCATGAATAAAAGAAAGATGCCGATGAATACAACCATGTGATGCGAGGTAAAAACGACAAGAAAAAGGAAAATTAAATGAAGGAGTGTAACCCAGGCTGGAGTTTTTATCCGGTCATTTTCACGAGCCATTGCTTTTGGGAATCTTAAAAATTCGCGGCGTAAAAGAAAAAGAGTGACGAGCGTGTTTAGGATGACCGCGATCATCGCCTTATAGCCGAAGTGGGAGAACATATAAGAAGTATCCCAATTCCACACTTTAGAAACCATAACGACTGGAGGAGCAGCGAAATGAGTAAGAACTCCTCCAATAGAAACGTTCACGAAGAGAAGAGCGAGAGTCTTATATTTAAATCGCTGACTGATATCGAGATCAAAAAATCGTTCACGAAGAATAAGAGCGCATACCGTCATTGCAGCGGGTTCAGTGATTAAACTCCCCATTAACGGTCCGATTACGAGAACAACGAAATAAAATGCTTGGTGGACGTTAATGCCAGGTAAAAGTTTTACGATGAGTTTAGAGAAGGATTCTATTCCTTTAGCGGCTAAATTCTGGATCGAGCGGGTCGCCGCGACCGCCATAATGACGAATACAAACGCTGCCTCAGTAAAGTCGACGCTTTCGATAAACTGAATCGCTTTTTCCTGGCCCTCTAGTAGGGTAAAACAAAGAATAAAAATCGCAGCCCAAATTCCAAATACGACTTCGACTTCGCCTAGAATATGAAAAAGGTTCTTCTTGATGGTTCCTTCTGCTGCTTCATGAGCCACAGACTGAAACTGAGAAGCAAGAAAGGTGTGAAGAATCGCGAGTCCAAATAGGACAGTCGATAAGTGTTGAAGCGATTGCGTCATAAGATGATTTTAAACGGAATTGTGCTAGAAGAGAAACATCCAAATGTCGACAGAGCCAAGGAAAGTTCTCTTTATCGGTACCGTTTTTCCAGAACCCACCTCAAGTGCCGCTGGGGTGCGGACGCTTTCTCTGATTCGCGATTTGCGGTCTCGTGGCGATACCCTTTTATTTGCCTCCCCCTCAGACCGAAACTCATTTTCAGAAGCATTAAAGAGTGAGGGCGTTGAAACCGCCCAGATTAAACCGAACGATCCGGCGTTTGATATTCTGGTTAAAGAGTTTGCGCCTGAGATGGTGATTTTTGATCGATTTAATTTAGAGGAACAGTTTGGATGGCGTGTTGCGGAAGCTGCGCCTAGCGCCCTTCGTGTTCTTGATACGATCGATCTACATTTCTTACGACGTGTGCGTGGTGAGTGGCTAAAAGAAAGCCTGGAAGCTCAGTCTGTAAAAGGTGACGGCGGCGCGATTTCGGACGAAGCCCTTTCTCGAATTTTTCACTCTCTCGATGGAATCGAAACCGAGGACTGCCTTCGGGAACTGGCCTCGATTTATCGATCTGATTTAACGCTGATCCTTTCGTCATTCGAAATGAGTTTACTCCGAAATCGATTTGATATTCCCTCTGAACGATTACTTGAACTCGGGTTTTCGTATCCAGAGCCCGACCGATCGACCTGGCTAGACGCCGGCTCTCGAAAAAATTTCGTCAGCATCGGAAATTTTCGGCATCTTCCGAACCGGGATTCTGCCTTTTATCTCGCCCGAGTCCTCTGGCCGAAAATTCGTGAGGAGCTCGATGCCACTGGACAGGGTGATGCCGAGCTCCACCTCTACGGCGCTTACCCACCCAAAGAAATCATGGCGCTTGATAATCCTAAAGTAGGTCTTCGTGTTTTAGGAAAAGTAGACGAATCAATCCCGACTCTCAGAAACTACCGAGCACTTTTAGCTCCGATTCGTTTTGGCGCTGGAATTAAAGGGAAAATCGCGGATGCATGGGCTGCGGGAACTCCGGTCGTGACTACACCAATGGGCGCGGAAGGAATGCGACTATCGACTGGAGATTTTACCGGGATGGTTGCGGATACTGAATCCGAGTTTATCCGAGATGCGGTGGAGATTTATTCGCACGCCGAAATCGCTACGCTGTTTCGAGAAGCGGGACTCGCCGCCTTAGAAGAACTTTATGATCCAGGGGTGAACCGAGAAAAATTTTTTGAATCGACCGAATCTTTGCTTAAAGAACTTCCAAATCATCGTAAGAAAAATATTTTTTCACGAATTCTTCTCGCTGACACCCAGGGTCGTACAAAATATTTTTCAAAGTGGATCGAAGAAAAAAACAAACGGATTGAGTCTAGATCTTAAGTCGAGCCTATTTATGAAAATTCAGTCTTGGAATGTAAACGGTATTCGTGCTGCTGCTAAAAAAGGTTTCGAAAAATGGTTCGCGGATTCTGGTGCAGATGTTGTTTGTCTGCAGGAGACTAAAGCACATCCCGACCAACTTGATCTCTTTCTTTTAAATCCAAACGGCTATCATTCGGTATTCCACTCGGCTGAGAAGGCAGGATATAGTGGTACGGCGATTTACTCGAAAATCGAACCGACCGAAGTTCGAGTGGGAATGGGGATTCCCGAATTTGATCGAGAGGGTCGCGTATTAATCGCCGAATATAAGCGCCCGGCAGGCCCGCTCGCCGTGATTAATGCTTATTTTCCTAATTCGCAGCGCGAACACGCGCGCCTGGGATATAAGCTCGAGTTCTGTGATGCGATGTTAAAGCTCTGTCGTTCGTACGTGAAGAAAGGTACGGATATCGTACTCTGCGGGGATTATAATATCGCGCATGAAGCGATCGATTTAAAAAATCCAAAACAAAACGAAAATAATGCGGGCTACTTACCAGAAGAGCGCGCTTGGATGACGAAGTTTTTAGGCTCGGGTTTCGTCGATACTTTTCGACATTTTGAAAAGGGGCCTGGTCACTATACCTGGTGGAGTTATCGACCGGGAATTCGTGAACGAAATATCGGATGGCGCCTGGATTATCACTGCGTGAATGAAAATCTAACGGATCGCCTTAAGGCTTCTCGAATTCATCCTTCGGTCGTTGGTTCGGATCACTGTCCGGTGGAGCTGGTTTTAAAGGACTAGATGTTTACAGAGGATGAAGTTCTCCTGCTGCGAAATGTCGGGTTTAAGCAGGTAGTGTCAGGTTATGTCGATGGTGTGGTTAGCGCTGTCGGGTTTTTCTTAAATTCCCCGACATTTCGCAGCGATCTTTACTCCGCATGTTTCTTGCCTATCCTCCTCTATGTTTAATCGAATCACTGTTCAGCGTAACAGCCAATGTGGAATGACAACTCTGTATTTAATAGGAGATGAAGCGGATGTTCAAATCCGACTCCTCTCAAAAACTTCTAAAAAAGAGCGTAGGGCATTTGTGCGGAGTTTTCTTATCCACATGCGTCCTTGGATAAGGTATTTCACTCAAGCTGCTGTCACTCATTCAGGTCGAGGAATAATTACCGAAAAGAGTTTCGAACGTAAGAAAATCGTTATTGATCAGAGTCGAAGTGTTGCTTCCCCTTCGGGCGCGATCGGGTACGAAATTCGGATCGCACGACTGAAACTCGGTCTGTCGCAGACCGAAGTTGCAAAGCACCTTGGAATATCTCGTTCACACCTGAGTGACTTAGAACGGGGAAAGTATTCTCCAAACAAGAACACGAGAAAGATCATCGAACAGATGCTTCAAATCGAGTTAAGGAAAAAATCGAGTTAAGGAAAAATAGACGGTAAACTTTTCGCTGCGAAATGTCGGGTTTAGTTGGCCCTGTCTGGTTTTAGCGAATGGTGTCGGGTTAGGTCGTCGGTGAGGTTAGCGCTGTCGGGT
>JBGSHQ010000079.1:0-2545 GCA_041752095.1 Bdellovibrionia bacterium | reverse complement strand
CACCATCTCTTCGGGCAAGAGCGAATCAGTAGCAAGTCGTCGCCTTCTCGCTGCTAGCGGAGAAAAAACGAAGTTTGCAAAAAAGAATCCGTAAAGAACGGCGGCCATAGCGGACGCAATCCCGCGACCGAGCTGCGAAGGATCATCGAGTTTTGCAAGTGCAGTTAAGAGCCCAAGCGTAGCTCCGAGTGCGCCGATCGAAGGGGCTGCGCCTGCTGCAATTTCCCAAATTCGGACCGAAGATTCAGATTCAGCGGACTTCCGAAAAATGGAAGCATCAAAGAGATCGCGAATAGAAGTCTGATCAAACCCAGAGATGAGGTAACGAATCCCCTCTTTTAAGGACTCCCGAGAAGCAGAAGAACGATGAGAATCTAAGGCGAGGAAACCTTCCTTGCGGGCGACCGAAGCGAGCTCGATCAGTTCCTTCTTTAACTGAATGGTAGATTCTCCATCGTCAGAAAGTGCAGAAAAGGCTCGGGCGAAGTCTTTCTTCGGGGCACTTAGAAAAGTGGAGAGGAGTGTCCCAAGAAGAACGAAGACAAGAGGAGCAGGTTGGATTAGATCTGAAACCACGCCTCCGTTCCAGAGGTGGACAATCACTAAAATGATGGCGCCAAAGACAAGTCCTATTCCCGTTTTCATAACTTGAAAGTCTAGTGTAACCTTGAACCAGATGGAACAGCCTTCTAAAAGAATCCTCTCCTGGTTTTGGGACTCCCTACTACTGATTGGGATAGCAGCGATTGCCGTCCCGAGGTGGAGGCTCACGACCCATTATCTCATCCCCTGCTTACTCACTCCCATCGTCAGTTACCTCTCGTATCGTTTTTTCGGTAAAAGCCTGGGCAACTTTATTATGGGTATCGAGTGGCGGTCGACTGAAGGCAAACCCATTCAGAGGATTTATGATTGGATTTTTGAGCTTAAACCCGAATTCGTAAAAAGAGCCATAGGACTTCGCACCCTTCTTGCTCTCGGACTCATCATCTTTTCACTCGGCGCAAACGCCTCACTCTGGATGCGCGATTTATCGATTCGCCCGTTCGCTGAAACCCGAATCCCACTCTTTGCTCCCGACCTAAAGGATCAGTCCTGGAAACCACTTCCTTTTTTCTACGCAACCGGCGCATTTCCTTTCGGCGAAGATAAAGAAGTCGAATTTGGACTGCCTTACGAAAGAGGACCTCCAAACCGATTTGTTGGAAAAATTACAGCCTACTGGAGAGGCCTTGATTCTAAACTGACACTCACTGGTCCACTGACACTAGCCGAACCCGACACTCAGTCGGAACTCTCAAAATGCTTTCTAAAGTGGGCCGGGTGCATGAGTGCTCGGAGAAAACTCATCAAAGCCGTTTTTGATCCTTTTTTTCACGCACGAGAAATTGAAAAGCTTGAATGGTTCCGAGTAGAAAATGATTTCCTTCCACCTGATGAGCAAGCACAGGGAATTTACCTGCGCTCTAAAGCTGAAAAGGGCAGAATTCGCGAAGGCTATTTTTTAGTCGGGCCAAAAATGGCGGTGCAAGGATTTGTGCTGGATCGCCCGGACCGCGAAGAAGGGATCACGGCATCAAAAACGCTCAATCAGATGATTGGGAGCATGAGATTAACAGGCGATTTAGCTGCCCCTCGCGCGTTTCTAAATCCAAGACTCGCAGGCTTAAGGCTCACTCCGAAATCGACTTTGCCCGAAATGATTGCAGCTGAAGGACACTTACTTGCTAAAGTTTCGATCGAACCAAAGGAAGCCGAATCGTACTATCACTTAGGTGGTCTAGGAATTACGCTTTATCGCCGCGCTAAAGCTGAAGGGCGAATTGAACTCGCGGCAAGTTCAAAAACCATTGTGAAAGCCTCACTCCAATTTTTAAAGGATATCGACCCCGAATCTAAACGTGTTCCTGAGATGGAAGCCTTCGGCGCAGAAGTCAGTCGCTAAAATGGGGGCACAGTGAACACGCTCATCAGCTTAAGGATTATAGGCGATGGAAAAAGAAGGCTCGATGAACTTCTTACCGCCGCACTCCATGAGCTCGGGAATCATGAATCGATCCGGACTGGTTTCTTAAATCACCCGAACCTGTTTTCAACGACACCCAATGAAGTTTTTAGTAAGGTATCTCGCGCGAGAGGAGCTCGGCTGATCGAAAGCGGGGTTTTTTCGAGTGATAAACTCGTGAGTGATGCGATTTTCGGACAGGGCCGTACTCTCAAGGCTGATCTCCTTTTATCTCATTTACTTAAGGCGCTCGATTTTTTTCCGCCTACCCCGAGTCCCACTCTCCCAGAAACACTGATACTTTTCGAAAACGCTGACTTCCTAGCACTGAATAAACCCTCAAACCTGCCGTCCGCTCCACTGCACTCGAATGAAACGGATTCAGCCGTCCACCGTGCACTCATTCGGTGCCCGAATCTTCCCGTGCTTCGTGGAAATCCCTTGGAACCCGGCCTCGTTCATCGACTCGATACGGGCACAAGCGGCGTCCTCCTCTTCGCAAAAACACTCGAAGCATTCGAGCGAGTAAATAAAGTTTGG
>JBGSHQ010000078.1:0-2550 GCA_041752095.1 Bdellovibrionia bacterium | reverse complement strand
GCCGCAAAATAAGTCTCAGCGATAATTTTAAAGATATCTTCGTCATCAAGTGGACCCGTGAGTCCATCCGAACAAATGAGAAAAAGATCGCCTTCTTCGGGTTTATATTCGTAAACGTCGATTCCGAATTGGAGATCGAAACCGATCGAGCGCGTGATGACGTTCTTCATCCGGTCAGTCTTCAGTTGGTTTCGTGTGATCATTCCGGCTCGAAGTTTTTCCTGAACAAGCGAGTGATCCCGGGTGATTTGCCAAATTCCATCTTCGCGGATGAGGTAGCAGCGCGAATCGCCGACATGCCCGATCCATGCTTTCGGATTCTTATTTCCTTCGGCAGGATCGAAATAAATGCTAGTTGCTGTCGTTCCCATTCCTTCCAGGACGGATTCACTTTTAGAGCGTTCGATGATCTTCGCGTTTGCTGCCTTCGCCCCATCGAGAAGCGCCACGGCAGGAGATTTCCCCGTCGCGAGAGATTTGGTAAATGCACTTTGGATTGCATCGACCGCGAGTTGGGACGCGACTTCACCGCCTCGGTGTCCACCCATCCCATCAGCCACGATAAAAAGCCTGACTTCAGGGAAGGTGCCGCCCGAGTCTTGATTCTGGAGTCGTCTTTTTCCGATGTCGCTTAGGAGTGAAGACTCAAACATCATCTATTCCCCGCTCACAGTCAGTTCAGGTAGAAGGAGGGATGGCGCTCCTACGGTACCGAAAAACCGAAGATCACTCCCGAGTGTTTTAACATCACGGAAAAGCTGAAGAACGTTACCTGCTACGGCAAATCCCTTAACTGGCTTTTCAAGCTTTCCATTTCGAATCAGAATCCCGCTCGCGCCTAATGAAAAGTTTCCTGTGACTGAGTTTGCCGTGTGCACGCCCATCAGATTCGTAATTAGAATTCCGTTTCCGACATCTTTAATGAGATCTGGGAGTGAACGGTCGCCTGGTTTCATGTAAACGTTCGTCGTCGAAATCCCGGGAGGGGATTTAATCGAGCGCGAAGAATTTCCAGTCGATTTTAGTTTATAACGTTTAGCGTATTTTCGGTCGAGAAGCATTGAAGAGAAAACGCCCGATTTCACGAGTTCGGTCGTCTGCGAAGCGGTGCCTTCAGCATCGAAGGGGCGAGTGGCGAGTCCACCTTCAAGGAGTCCGTCATCGAGAAGATCAATAAAGTTTGCGAACACCTGTTCGCGGTGTTTGCCCTGAAGAAGGCTTTTTCCTTTTTCGATTTCTTCGCCCGAGAAACTTCCAATTAAAAAGTCGATCAGATCCGAAACTACGTCGTTTCGGATGACTGCCGGGCATTTCATGGATTTTGGTTGGGTAGCGCCTAAGAGCTCCGTTGCGCTCTCGGCACCCGCGCGAGCACAGAATTCGACATCGACTTTATCTAGAAAATTAGAAAAGACATATTCGTAGCCCATCTGTGCGTCGCCGTTTTCTTCGGCTTTACAGGCGATCGAAGAAGAAAAAACAGTGCCGCGGTTTCTGAGTGTGACTCCCTCGTGTGAGGTGAGAATCGTTTCGCCAATTCCTTCAGAAAAAGACGCGCTTCGAACTGTCTTTATCCGGGAGTCTTTTTCTCGGCAAAGCCGCTCAAGCCGCATGGCGAGCGCTATTTTATCTTCGATCTTCACTTTCAAGCCTTTATCGTCGAAACGACTCGCCATCTTTTTCTGGTTTTCAGAAATCGAGGAATCAAACCCACCTAAGTTAATGTCGTTCTCTTCTGGCATAACTTCAGACACCTGAAGAGCAGAGTTGACAGCTCGCGCGATTGCGTCGGGCGCAAGGGAGGTGGTGAAACTAAAGCCGACACGATTTTGACGCTTTAATCTGATCGAAAGCCCTACATCCTCGGCGCGAGTCAGAGATTCGACCTTTTGGTCCTTAGAATCGACCTTAGTCGAAGAGGAGCGGTTCAGAAATAGTTCATATTGGTCGGGTTTTAAGCGTTCTAGCTCTTTTCGCGCGCAGGCGAGTGCGGATTCAAGAGTCGGGTCTACTGCTTCGTCCATTCCATGTCCGGGCATAATAGAGAGGGTAACTTTACAAGTCATCGACTGCAAAGCTAAAATAATAGAGAGGAAAGAGGGCCCCGCGAATGAGTACACCTTCCATGGACTGGGAAAAAATCTTAAGTGACAAACGAGTGGTTGAAGATTTTCGCCACCAATCGTGGGAAGGGACTTTTTATCAGTACCTCGACCAAGTGAAACAAAACCCAGCGATCGTGCGGAATTCTTTCCAGCGCATGTACGACATGATCATGACGTACGGTTCGACGAATTATCAGGAATATAAAAAGACGATCACTCGTTATCAGTTTTTCGATGATCCGATTGAGAACGGAAAAGACGGCGTTTTCGGCCTCGATGTCCAGCTGATGAAGCTTGTGAACTTTTTTAAATCCGCAGCGCTTGGCTACGGAACTGAAAAACGTGTTCTTCTCCTTCATGGTCCAGTCGGATCTGCGAAGTCGACGATTGCGCGCCTTCTTAAAAAAGGAATCGAAAATTATTCGCGCACCGATGCGGGCGCAAT
>JBGSHQ010000077.1:0-1586 GCA_041752095.1 Bdellovibrionia bacterium | reverse complement strand
TGGAGATATTGATTTTGCGTTTGTCGATGAATTCGCGATGGATAAAAAAGTGAAGTCGACTCCAGTTTATGACGAGACGCTCGAACTCTGTGCTTCGCCAGAGCTCACGAAAAAGACGGGGAATCAAGACCGCGCTTTTTTCGAAAGTCTTCGCTACGTCGACTTTTCGAAGGACGAGCAGATTCTTCGCCGGTGGTTCGACCACCATTTTAAGGACGACAGCTGGACGCTCCCACTTTATGCGACGATCGAAGACTCTCAGGGGGTAGCGCGACTGGTGCTATCGGGTGTCGGAGCGGGGATTTTACCCGGACACTTAGTCCGTAAGCTCGAAAAAGAAGGTGTGAAGCTAAACGTTTTTAAAGGCAAGCATGGACCTGTTAAAAACACGATATCCGTCGCTTCTCTAAAAGATCGTTCTCAATCACGAACAGTCGAGGCGGCACTTACATTTCTCAGTGAGGAAATTAAATCACTGAACACTAAAAAGAAGGGGATTTAAACATGTCGCATAATCCAGCGTTTCTAGATTTAGTAAATGCCGCGAAGAAAAACATCCGCGAATGCACTGTCGACGATGTCATTCGTAAGAAGAGCTCAGGAGAAAAGTTTTTTTTCGTCGATACACGTGAGGACGAAGAATGGGCGGCAGGCCGCGCGAAGGGCGCGATTCATCTCGGTAAGGGTGTGATCGAAAGGGATATCGAAGGCGAGATTCCAGATAAATCTGCTGAAATCATTCTTTACTGCGGGGGTGGATTTCGTTCGGCACTTGCTGCTGAAGCGCTAATGAAAATGGGATACACGAATGTGATCTCGATGGATGGTGGGATTCGGGAGTGGCGAGCGCGGGGGTTAGAGGAGGAGAAGTGAATCTTACTTAGCGAGTGACCAAGGGTTTTTACCCACGACCGATTTCTTCAGAGTGGGTGCGATAGAATTTAAGCCTTGCGTGTAGCTTCCATCTTTTTTCTCAAGGGATTCAAGCATTTCATTGCGCACTTTACCTTCGCCATTCTTGATGCGAGAAATTTCAGTGATATCTTCTGCAGGAATGGAGAATCGGTCACCGTTTTTGCTTTTAACAATAATACGATTTCCCTCTCTCTTTTCAAAAAGGTAATCAGTGGCAGTTTTGTCGTTAATCGTTTTAATCTTCACCTGATCGTCGGAAACGAGAAAATGATCTGGATTAAACTTTTCGCCTGGCTTGTAATCACTCGTCCGTAAATAACTCTCGCTGATGGGTTCACCCTTGGAGGTCACCTGTCCAGTCATTTTAGAGTTGATTGCTTTTTCAACTTGCTTGCCTTGATAGAATGCATGATTGCTCGCAGATGAAAATTCCTTTTCCGTGAATATAAGCGTCTCTTTTACTCCGTCAGGCTTTTCGAAAGTAACTTGAAACCGTTCGATTTCATTTTTATCCCATTGATCTACGGGTTTTAACTTCTTCTTTTCGACTACAGTCCCAAAGAAATTTTTCCCATCTTTTTCGACTTTAAATAAAGTAGCTTGGTTTGGGACCATGTCGTCTACAGTCGCGCGAGAAAATTCATTTTTCTTTGCATACCAGTTATAGGATT
>JBGSHQ010000076.1:0-3258 GCA_041752095.1 Bdellovibrionia bacterium | reverse complement strand
GGTATACGGTCCTTGGGGACGCCCGGATATGGCGCTCTTTCTTTTCACAAAAAATATTCTCGAAGGGAAGCCTATCGACGTCTTTAATCAGGGAAATCATATGCGTGATTTCACCTACATCGACGACATCGTTGAAGGGGTGGCGCGAATAACGGAAAAGGATCCACCGCAGGGTTCACCAAATTGGAAGAGTGGAAGCCCAGATCCCGCCACCAGTTCTGCGCCCTTCCGCCTTTTCAATATCGGAAATGGTCGTTCGGTGGAACTCATGCAGTATATTGAACTACTTGAAAAAAATCTCGGAAAGACGGCCAAGAAAAACCTTATCGGAATGCAAAAGGGGGACGTACCTGCGACTTTCGCGGAAATCGAAGATCTAGCTAAAGAGATTAACTACCGTCCTACGACTTCCGTCGAAGTCGGTGTCAGAAATTTCGCCCAGTGGTATAAAGATTATTTCGGAGTGAAGTAGAGTTATGAGTCACCAAAGGTCTATCTCCGTTATTGGTCTAGGTTACGTTGGTTTACCCGTCGCGGTCGCGTTTGGAAAAAAATCAAAAGTCATTGGATTCGATATCGATGCCCGACGCGTTTTCGAGCTCCGCGAAGGCCTCGACCGCACTCACGAAGTCGAAGTGAAATCACTCAAAGAAGCCGATATTCTCTTTACGGATCGAGCAGATGATCTGCGGTCAGCAAATTTTCACATCATCGCGGTACCCACCCCGGTGGATGAAGCAAAGCAACCCGATCTAAGCCCCATGCTCCGTGCCTCCGAAACAGTTGGCAAAATTTTAAAACGCGGCGATATCGTAGTTTACGAATCAACGGTTTATCCGGGAGCGACCGAGGAAGAATGTGTTCCCGTGCTCGAGCGGAGTTCGGGACTAAAGTGCGGGACCGATTTCACAGTGGGGTATTCTCCTGAACGCATCAACCCAGGCGATAAAGAGCACAGTTTCACGCGAATCACAAAAGTCGTTTCTGGCCAAGATCAGGCGACCCAAAATGCCGTCGCCGAGGTTTATCAAAGTGTCGTAGAGGCCGGAGTTTTCCGCGCTAGTTCGATCAAGGTCGCCGAGGCGGCGAAAGTCATCGAAAATATTCAGCGCGACGTAAACATTGCGCTCATGAACGAACTCGCACTCATTTTTCATCGCCTGGGCATAGACACCCATGAAGTACTAGAGGCGGCTCGAAGTAAGTGGAATTTCCTTCCGTTTTCACCGGGTCTCGTCGGCGGCCATTGCATTGGCGTCGATCCTTATTACTTGACTCACAAAGCGGCGAAACTCGGGTACACGCCCCAGATCATACTTTCCGGTCGAAGAATTAATGACGATATGGGAGTGTACGTCGCTAGCCAAGTGATCAAAGAATTGATTAGGCTCAATCGTCCCGTAAAAGGAAGTACCGTCACGGTACTTGGACTCACTTTTAAAGAAAATGTGCCTGATATACGGAATACGAAGGTGATCGACATCATCCGCGAATTGAAAGACTACGGAATGAACGTTCAAGTTCATGATCCCATGTGCGATCGTGAAGAAGCTCACAAAGAGTATGGGATCAAACTCTTTACCGCCGATCAACTTGTCGCGGGCGATGCTGTCGTTCTCGCGGTTCCGCATGCTGTTTTTTTAAAGGAAAGTTGGACACAGCTCGTGCAACTCCTAACGGGAGGTACCGGATTAGTTGTCGATATAAAATCTGTTCTATCGCGCGAAAATCGACCAGAAGGGGTTTCGTTATGGCGCCTCTAAAAATATTAATAACCGGTGAGACGGACTTTCTCAGGGGAAAAAACAATGTTTAAAAAAAAATCTGAATCTCCCATTCAGTGGCTCAGCCAACTTAACGAAGCAATTCAAAGTACAAACTGTAAAGTGCGCGGTACAGAAACTTCACTAACCGATGCTTTGCTCGCAGTTCAACGCCTCCTCGTCGAAACGCGCGAGCGCGACTCTGGAGTGTGGTGGGTTGGAAATGGTGGAAGCTCCGCACTTTGTTCCCACTTGTCACAGGACATGTTGAATAAATTAAAACTTCGATCGATGGTTCTTTCGGACGCTCCGCTGCTGACCTGTATGGCGAATGACTTCGGCTACGAAAATATTTATTCTCGCCCACTCGAAACCCTCGCGAAATCTGGGGATTTATTGATAGCCGTTTCAAGTTCTGGCCAATCAAAAAACATCCTAAACTGCGTAGAGCTTGCGGTACGAAAGCAAATGTCAGTCATCACCCTATCGGCCTTCAAGACAGATAACCCGCTCTGGATGCAATCGACAGATATTTCCTTTTATATCCCCTGCACGCTCTACGGCCAAATTGAAGTGGGTCACGAAGCTATTCTCCACTCCGCTATCGAAACACTTTATTTTAAGGAAAGCTCTAGATGAAGACTTTACTCATTGCTGAAATCGGATCCGTCCATGACGGTTCATTTGGAAATGCGTGCAATCTTATTGAAGCCGCTGCGATAGCAGGGGCAGATGCGGTAAAGTTTCAAACCCATATCGCTGAAAAGGAAACTCTTCCAGACGCCCCCTCCCCTTCCTATTTTATTTCGGAAAAGCGTATCGACTATTTTAAACGTACGGGCTTCACCCAAGACCAATGGAAGAAGCTCTCCGAACACTGTCAAAAGTTCGGAGTTATTTTTCTTTCCTCCCCTTTTTCAATTGAAGCGGTGGATCTACTCGAAACCATAGATATGCCTATTTATAAGATCCCTTCGGGAGAGGTTACAAATATCCCTCTCCTCGAGAGAGTAGCGATGACTGGAAAACCTTCATTATTATCCTCGGGTATGAATACCTGGAGCGAACTTGATGCAGCGGTCTCCTCCCTAAAAAAAGGGGGACCCGTCACCATCATGCAGTGTTCTTCTGTCTATCCATGTCCGCCCGAAAAGGTGGGACTAAATATCCTTGGTGAGATGGCCGTACGTTATAAAATTCCGGTTGGATATTCAGACCACACTATGGGATACGCTGCCCCTTTCGCGGCAGCGGCTCTCGGCGCGACCGTGATTGAAAAACACTTTACCTTTTCGCGGCTAATGTACGGGAGCGATGCAAAGCATTCGATGCAACCTGAGGAATTCAAAATTCTATCCACGGGGCTACGAGAAATCTGGAAAATGTCTGCCAATCCGGTGAATAAATCGAGCTCCGATAGCTTTTCAGAAATGAAAAAAATTTTTGAGAAAAGCATCGTTACCAACGGAAAAATTTCAGCAGGCATGACTTTCAC
>JBGSHQ010000075.1:0-3449 GCA_041752095.1 Bdellovibrionia bacterium | reverse complement strand
TTTTCGCCTTACCGACGTATAGAATCCCCCCCTGCTCGTCCTTCATAAAATAAACACCAGGATCGGTCGGCGATGCGCGAGCCGCCTCCAGAAGTTTTATTCGGTGGGAAGAAGGTTGGTTTTCCATTTCAGTTTATCGCTTGAAGACGTATCCTTAAGTCTGTTCCCACTTTCTCATAACTTGATCCAGGAGTTTTGAATTCATGGTCCGTGTCGCAGAAGAAGTCCTCGCCTATTGCAGCCAATGTAAAATGGATTTGAAAGCGACCGTCATCGCGATGAAAGGAGATCAGGTTCTCCGCGTCCAGTGCCGCACCTGCCGGGGCGAACGCGGTTTCAAGGCCCCAAAAGGCGTGAACGACCCAAAAATGGCTCCTCCTCCGAAAACCACAACGCGTGGTGCTAGAACCGCCTCCGGCGAACGCCCGGATCATTCCGTAGCTGCCGAATGGCGGAAGGAAATGACTGCTCGGAAGGATCGCCCACTGAATTCCTATAACGCAAAGGTTCAAGTAAATTTGGGTGACCGCCTCCTTCATCCGACCTTCGGCGAAGGCATCGTGATGAAGCAAATCCACCCGAATAAAGCCGAAATATTATTTGAGATGGATCTGAAAGTTTTGATCACGGGTGGACCGCGTACCTAACTTCAGTTAAAGATGCGCCTAGGCGCATACCATGAGCATTATTTCGATTCGGGGTTTAAAAAAATCTTTCGACGACCACGAGGTTTTAAAGGGCATCGATCTTGATATCGAACCGGGCCAACTCATTTGTTTCATCGGTCGATCGGGGTGTGGAAAATCAACTCTGCTGAGAACTCTGAATGGCATCGAAGTGCTCGACGAAGGTGAAATTCGAATTGCGGGTCACTCCCTCTCTCGAACTTCTAAAGATGAAGCGATCGATGCACGATTTGAAAAAAAAGCTCAGGCCCTGCGCCAGCACTGTGGAATGGTTTTCCAGGACTTCAGACTTTTTCCGCATATGTCACTTCTCGAAAATGTCGTTCTCGCTCAGACCGTGGTGCAGAAGCTGAAACGAGACGAAGCGGTTGCGAAGACCGAACTTCTGCTCGGAAAAGTAGGTCTTCTTGCACATAAAGATAAAATGCCGCTGCAACTCTCAGGTGGCCAAGCTCAGCGCGGGGCTATTGCACGAGCTCTCGCTCTTTCTCCGGCAGTGATGCTCTATGATGAGCCAACATCTGCGCTCGATCCTGAACTCGTCGATGAAGTGCTCGCCGTGATGAAGGCACTCGACCAAGAAGGTATGACCCAGCTTGTAGTCACTCATGAAATGCGTTTCGCCCGCGATGCAGCCGATCTCATCGTTTATATGGAAGAAGGATCGATCGTCGAAATTGGAGCACCTGACCTTCTGTTCTCAAGCCCGAAAGACGATAGAACCCGCCAGTTTCTGAGGAAGTTTTTGTGATGAAATCGCTTCTGAATTTGATTCTGATTTCGTCCAGTCTATCGGCACTCGTGCCGATGACCTCCGCCATGTGCTCGGAACCCCTCAGATGGGGAGCAGACACCGAGTCCGGCGCTCCCCTCATTTTCCAAGATCCGAAAGAGCCTGAAAAAATTATCGGATTTGAAAAAGAATTCATGGAAGGGATTGCGAAGCATTTAGGACGACCCCAGGTTCTCGTTCATAATGCTTGGGATGGTCTCATTCCAGGACTGACTCGCGGTAATTACGACATCATCGTGAATGGGATCGAGATCACTGACGAAAGAAAAAAAGAGATTAACTTCTCTAAGCCTTACTTCATCACCTATCAGCAGCTTACGGTAAGAAAAGAAGAAGACAACCTCATCTCCCTTGAAACCGCTCGTGGAAAGCGCGTGGGAACTTTAAAAAACTCTCTCACCTTTAAACTCTTAGAAGAATTTGGGGGAATTACTGTCGTTACCTATGACACTGAACCGAGTTCCTATGAAGATCTTGCGAATGGTCGTATCGATGCCGTTCTACTCGATGCCCCGCTTGCGCTCTATAATGGCGGACCCAATCCTAAATTAAAAGCGGTTGGAAAACCCATTAGTTCCATTTCCTACGGAATTGGGATTTCAAAGAAAGATGTAAAGCTTCTCGGCGAACTGAATTCGGCGATTGATACGATGGCGAAAAATGGAGAACTCCACCGAATTTACGACCGCTACGGACTCTGGAATTCCATGATGGCGGAGCACTTTAATGATCGGACTAAAAATCTCGAACCGCCCGTCATGTACGAGTATTTCTCTGCATCGACAAATCACGAGAGAACTTTTTCTCAGCGGATAGAGCTCTACATTTCTTTTCTTCCGATTCTTGCGAAAGGTGCACTCACTACACTTCATGTTTCACTCGTCGCGATGGTCCTCGCAGTAGCCTTCGGACTTCTCCTTGCGCTCATGCGACTTTACGGAGCGGCACCGATTCAGTGGATTTCGATTTTCTACATCGAACTCATTCGAGGAACCCCTCTTCTCATCCAGCTCTTTTTTATTTTCTACGCCCTCCCGCATGTCGGGATTAAACTTTCTTCCTTTGTCGCCGCAGTTTTAGGACTGGGACTGAACTATGCGGCTTACGAAGCTGAAAATTACCGTGCTGGAATGCTGGGTGTTCCTAAGGCGCAGTCAGAGGCGGGACTTGCTCTCGGAATGACCCGCACCCAAACGATTCGTCATATCATCGTCCCTCAGGCGCTTCGAATCGTAATCCCTCCCATCACGAACGATTTTATTTCACTCTTAAAAGACTCTTCGCTCGTATCGGTCATCACGATGGTTGAACTTACGAAGCTCTATGGGCAGCTCGCCTCGACCTACTACGACTTCCTGGGCACTGGAGTCCTTGTAGCTGGGTTTTACCTCCTGCTCGGGCTACCGTTCGTAAGATTGGCGCGATATGTTGAAGCTAAACTGGACTCGACTCACTCCCCGTCCCAACTAAGACATAAATAGCTGATTTTATTATGTTTAAATTAAATTTATAAAATCATAACTTTAGTTGACGCACCGCGTTTAGATTGATATAAATCCCACGGTTCAAATAGAACCAAGGCGGTTTAAGTGTCAATCCGAAGCGTCTCCCTCATCTCTACACTTCTCTTCTCGCTCTTTCTGAGTGGGTGCGGAAAACCATCTAAAAATGGAATCGTAGCAGAGACGATTCCGCTCGCTCCTTCGCCGAGTGCAGAAAAAAATTCTAATTCTGAAGTCGATGAACCCATCACCCCACCTTCTTCGCCCCCTTCAGTTCGACCTTCCTGGGGACCAGTACCTGGTCCTGCACCTTCGAATAATCCTTGGGTTAATCCTTTTATCCCAATTCAGCCTGACCCTAAAAAACCAGCTCCGCCGGTCATTACTCCACCCGCTCCGCCTGTAGTTCCACCGAAGCCTCCAGCGCCTCCGGTTATTACGCCACCCGCTCCACCGAAACCGCCCGCT
>JBGSHQ010000074.1:0-4970 GCA_041752095.1 Bdellovibrionia bacterium | reverse complement strand
TAGGCCTGTGGTGCTGCTTTTCCCTTTGCGTAGGTATTATAATAATAATTTTTTACGTCATCTTCGGAGACGGTTACTTTTGTACGAATTTCTCGATCGATAAGATTTCTTTTAGCTGCCCCAATACGGATGAGCTCATAGTAGTCCTCAAAGCGAAAGCCCTGTCCACGAATAGCTTCTTTAAGTTGCTCGCGCGTAATGTGGTTGTTTGCTTGAATTGCGTTTATCTCTTGTTCAACATCGGAATCCGCCATAGCGAATTGAGCAACAATAATTTTTTCATCGATTAAGAAATCAAGAATATTCGTGTCTGTTGCTGAAGCGCCCGCAGCAGCAATGGGTGTTCCATTGAAGAGAGGGTCAAGCTGGGCTCGAAGGCCGAGCGTTTTTCGAAACTTAGCGTAGTCAGATTTAAGAATGACCTGATTATTTACGGCCGCCTCAAGGCGCTCGATGACAGTCCCAGCCCGAGCGGAGAAAGAAAAAAGGCCGATAAAAAGAAAAACGGATAAATTTTTTTTTGAGGTCCGGTACATGTCATTCTTTGTCCCACAAGCTTGGGACGGGCTCAATTCTATACTCCGCAAGAAGTGAAAGATTCCACTCAACCCGCTTTCCACTCCACGCGTCACGCAGTTTAGTTTTAAGAGCGTCATGAGAAACGACTCCAAACTTTTCTTTGAGGAGTCGATTCACGCCTGAGAGTTCATCATCACCAACCACTGGAGGAAAAAGAGAACGAATACAACGCGCAGCGTCCATAAGTGTGGCTCCGGTAGTAGCATGAGTATCGAATAGCCACTGTGATGAGAGACCGATCAGAACTAAATGAAATGAGCTCACCCCGGTATAATGAGCCTTTAAAGACTCAAAGCTGTTCATCGAAAGATGAATTCCATTTGAAATACAGAGCTCATCTCTCCCAGGAAGATGTGCAGAAAAGTCTTTGGGAGCCTCGGGAGAGCGAGAATTAAAATAAAAAAAAGCGGAGACCCCAAAAAGGATCCCCGCTAAAAGAAGAAGCCGCTTCATTTAATGAGATCGTTTTTTACTTCGACTTGAGCTTTCGAGCGTAAAGATTTCATGAAGCGATCAAAAAGCTCCTGCTTCCGCTCTGCAAGCATCGTTTGCTTAACGGCAGAGATATCAGCTTCACCCCAAGGTCGAACCGCAGTAAGTTTAATGATGTGGTATCCAAACTGTGAACGAACAATTCCAGAAACTTTTCCAGGGGTTTTTAATGAGAGGGCCGCTTCGTAATAAGCAGGGTCGAGCTGAATTTTAGATTGGTAATCGATGTCACCACCCATGGGCGCCGCAACACCTTCTGAAGATTTTTGAGCCACTTCAGCGAAAGATTTTCCTGAAGAAAGTTCTTTCTCTTTAATTTCTTTAATCCTCTTTAAGGCAGCAGCTTCGTCGGTTTTAGGAGCGTTCGGCGCTAAAACAACGAAGATATGCGAAGTGCGAAGATCAGGGTTTTTAGAGTAGTACGCTTTTGCATCGGTGTCGGTGAGTTGAATTTTTTCAATGTCCTTAGATAACTGTTTTCGAAGCAGCGCTTGGTAAAGAACCGTATTTATTTCTTCTTGAACTTCTGGGTCTTGTTCTAGTTTTAGTTTTTTTGCTTCCTGAATTCCGAGCTCACGCTTGATGAGGTCTTCAAGTACAACATGCCGGGTTGGAGTCTTGTTCTGATAGAGAGGAACAAGGGCTTGATATTTTTTTGTAAAGTCTTCAAGCGAGATAATTTTTCCATTTACCTTCGCCAACTCCGTTGCTGCAAACGAAGTTGCAGAGAGGAGAAGGATTCCGGTTACGGACGAAAAAAGGATGGCCATCGGGGTCACGTTGAAGTTCTTCATATTTTTAGAGTTTAAGTCCTGAATCTCTTTGCATCAATCTCGGAATGCAAGTTCTTGAAGAAGAGTAGAAACAGCGTGGTAGAGATCCTGGAGTGACAAAATTTTGACTTTGGTTACGAATTTTGAATCGGGGGTCAGAGAATATTTATCGCCATGCCCCGAAACCAGAGCAATTGCCCGAACCGGGTCAAGAGCGCTGTCTTTTCCGGGCGAGAGAACTACGCGTTCGGGCCCAACCGTAAGCGAGTCGATTTTTAATAATTTGAGCTGCCGTTTTACGCGAATGAGCCACATCAGATTTTTTGCGGTTTCAGGAAGTTTTCCGAACCGATCTTGAAGCTCTACCTCAATTTCATCGATTTGTTCTTCATGAGTGGCCCCCGAGAGTCGGCGGTATAAGCCGAGGCGCTGTTGGGGATCTGAAACATAGTCATCATCCAGTAGGGCGCTGAAAGGTACTTTGATTTCAGGTTCACGGTGCGAATCCTCTGCTGATAGTGGCTTACCCTCGAGTTCACGAATCGCTTCTTCGAGAAGTTCGGTATAAAGATCAAACCCAATAGCAGCAATATGTCCGCTTTGCTGGGCCCCGAGTATATCTCCCCCTCCTCGAATTTCTAAGTCATGAGATGCAATTGAGAAACCGCTCCCGAGTTCTACGAATTTTTGAATCACTTCGAGTCGTTTTTTAGCGTCTTCGCTGATACCGGCGTCGTTTGGAATAAAGAGGTAGGCATAAGCTCTCGACTGACCTCGACCCACGCGACCGCGCAACTGATAAAGCTGAGCAAGACCAAAAGTGTCAGCGCGATCGATGAGAATCGTATTTGCCGAGGGAACATCAAGACCCGATTCAATGATGGTAGTGGCCACAAGAACGTCGGCCTTTTTTTCATAAAAATCCATCATCACGCGCTCAAGCTCGCCATCAGCCATTTGGCCGTGCCCGACAACAATACGCGCACGCGGAACAAGTTCTTTAATTTTATCCGCGATGGAATAAATGGATTGAACGCGGTTGTGTACAAAAAAGACCTGACCACCACGGCTCAATTCAGTTTCAATCGTTCGACGAATAAGGTCTTCATCAAACTTTGAAATATAGGTTCGGATTGGAAGACGGTTCATTGGGGCGGTATTAATAAGCGAAATATCGCGCAAGCCTGAAAGTGACATCTGCAGCGTTCGAGGAATGGGCGTGGCCGTCAGAGTGAGCACATGGGTGTTGGTGCGAAATGTTTTTAGTTTCTCTTTATGCTCAACACCAAAACGATGCTCTTCATCGACGATAACAAGACCCAGGGATTTAAAACGAACATCTTTAGAAAGAAGGCGATGTGTACCAATCACGATATCAACGTTGCCCACCGCGAGAGCCGCTATCACCTCTTTTTGTTCCTTAGAGCTTTTAAAACGTGAAACCGACTCAACGCGAATTGCAGGATATTCCTTTAAAATACGGGTCTTAAAACTTTGTTCATGTTGATGAGCGAGAACGGTGGTCGGCACCAGTACGGCCACTTGATATCCGTCGTAAACAGCTTTAAAGGCAGCTCGAATAGCGACTTCGGTTTTACCGTACCCAACATCACCACAAATGAGGCGATCCATCACACGTCCGCTTTCCATATCTGAATAAGCAGCGTCGATCGCTCGCAGTTGGTCGGCAGTTTCATCAAAAGGAAAAGAGGCTTCGAAACGATCGGTTTCAGCATCTCTGGGTGAAAAGCGAAGGCCGGGCCTAACTTTTCTTTCCGCGTAGAGTTTCACAAGATCGATAGCAATTTTTTTAACAGACTCCTTGGCCGCTTCCTTAGCTTTTTGGAATTTCGCGGTGCCAAGACTATCCAGTGCTACGGATATTCCAGTCCCACCCAAATATTTTTGAATCACATTTAAGCGGTAAACGGGCAGATATAGCTTATCTTTGTTTGCGTACTCCAGAAGAAGGAAGTCATTTACGACACCGGCGAGATCAAGCCGTGTTATTCCTTGGTAACGACCAATTCCGTGATCGATGTGAACAATGGGATCGCCCACTACCAAATCAGTAAGTGCATTTAGGTTTGACCACTCTCGAGCAGCCGTTTCGTCTTTTTTTCTCTTTTTCTTTGATTGGTGTCGTGCACGAGTTCCGAATATTTCTGAATCAGTTACGACTATAAGTCCATCTGCGGGCCATCGAAAACCCTCCGAAATAGAACCTTCTCGAAGGGAGATAAGGCCGGGGGAGAGTGGAAGAGATTCGTCGGTTACGACCGAAATATTTCTCTCTTTTAAAAGGTGTTGGAGGCGTTCGGATTGACTCGGGGTTGAGGCAAGAAGAAGCGTTTTAAAGCCTTGTTTTTTCCAGAGAGCAAATTTTCGTTCAACGACCTCAAGAGACGACCCCCCCCTATCTAAAAGGTCGGTATTTGATTTAATAAATACGCGGTGGCCTGGTTTTAGGGGATTTTTTTCTGGCGCTTGAGTGGCCCCCGCATCTTCGGAAACTTCTTCGGTAGGAGCGAGGTCCACCATCTCGAGCACGTCTAGAAAAAGTTTTTTTGGAAAAGGAAGCGAGTTAAGACCCTTAAATCCAGTATCCCAAGCAATCTCAAGCTTAGGGCAGAGCACCCCAGTAGAGAGAGACGCCATTTCTCGTTCTTTTTGATCTGAAACCCAGCGGTCCCATTTTTGTTCGGTCTCAAGTGAGTCGACAACCACCAAATTTTTCCACGGGAAAAAATTTAAAAAGGTTACAGCCTTTTCGGGATAGGCAAATGAAGACCAGAAATCTGCGTGCTCGGAATAGGAACCCGGGTGGACGCGTGCAAGGAGGGGGTCGCGAATGGAACGAGGGACCCCAGCATCATCAGCGCGAGCTTTAATGTTTTCTCTGATTTTAGGAGAGGTTTCGGTGTTGATTAAAACCTCACGAGCGGGGCCAAAACGAGTCTCTTCAATCGATCTCTCTGAGAGAGTTCGTTGATTTTCGGGATTGAATTCTCGAATGATTTCGATTTCATCACCCCAGAGTTCCACCCGAATAGGACGATCAAACTCAGGAGGGAAAATATCAATGAGATCCCCTCGAACCGAAAACGTACCCCGGTCTTCGACGGG
>JBGSHQ010000073.1:0-3024 GCA_041752095.1 Bdellovibrionia bacterium | reverse complement strand
TCTGTGATTTTTAGGGAATAGAGGCATTCATTCGTTTTCATAGTTAACTCCTTCATGTCCGTGACTGAGTGCAGATTCGGTGCCGAAGGTCTGACATCCGGATTTCAGGTACTTACGAGGATCGAGGCCAAGTCCGAGTTTCAGATTTGAGACTCGAGAACTGGATCTGAGCTTTTAGAATCCCGTTCATGCGGCTAGAATGGAATCACTTATGGCAGCAAATTTTCTATGGACGCTCGCGGACCCAGTACAGCTCGAGAGCGCTTTCAATGGCGCAATACTGAATGGCCGAAGCGAAGGGCGCGTCGCTTTCGTCGGCAGGTCAAACGTCGGAAAAAGCTCACTCATTAATCGACTGGTCGGTTCGAAAGTCGCGCAGACGAGTTCACAGCCGGGTAAAACGCGGGCACTTCATTTTTATCACTGGCTCGATGGGAAGAAGATCATTGTGGATCTTCCAGGCTTCGGGTTTGCAAAACAGTCGAAGGAAGACCGTGAGAGGTGGGCAGAACTTATTACCGCCTACATCGAAGCCGACGAAGGTCTCGAGCGCGCGATCGTACTCATCGATTCTCGGAACGGTCCTTCGGATAAAGATCTCGAAGCGATCGACTTTCTTCGTTCGGAATCGATCCCGATGCTTTTCGCGATTACGAAAATCGATCAGTTAAAAACTCAGAGTGAAAGGGTGAAGCGCTACCGCGAGATCGAAGGGACGCTCACTGAACTCGGTTATTCGAAGGAAATGCTCTTTTACACCTCTGCCGAAACGGGTGCAGGAATTCGCGAGATCCAAGCCGAGGTGAAAAGTTCAGCTCCGCAGACGAAGTTTAAAGTGGATAATAAATAGGGAAAGCAGATGAAAAAGAAAAAGATCGTCAAAAAGAAAAAAACTCAAGAAAAGAAAACGCCTTCTTGCACGGCTCCATCACGTGGATCAGTCGGTGTCGTCGCTCCATCTTCACCCGCGCCACTGGTCGAGCTTGAACTTGGGGCGACTCGGTTACAGAACGAAGGATTTGAGATTTTTTTTCATCCCCAGGTAAAACGCGTCGATGGGTTTTATGCTGGTTCTGATTCTGAACGAGCGCTCGCCTTTTTAGATTATGCTTATGATCCTGAGCTCGATGCGGTTTGGATTGCGCGTGGGGGCGCAGGGGCCATTCGAATTTTACCCTATCTCGATGAAGTGACCGCAAAGGTAGGGAAGCCCGAAAGAAAAACATTAGTCGGATTTAGTGATGCGACGATTCTTCTCGAATATGTCCGTACGAAATGGGGATGGAGAACGATTCATGGTCCGATGCCAGCGACGAATCATATCGAGCGTGTAAAGGGTACTGACTGGAAACAGTTTACAGACGCTCTTTCTGGAGAAAAATCGGGATTTCAGTTTTCCTTGAAGCCGATGTTCAGGCCGGACTCATTTAGTTTAAGTGCACAAAGTCCTGTTCGAGGTGAGATCGTCGGTGGAAATTTAGCAGTGATCCATGCAGTACTGGGAACTCCGTTCGCTTTAAATCTGAAAGATAAGATTCTGTTTCTTGAAGAAATTTCGGAAGCTCCTTACCGGATCGATCGCATGATCCAGGGGCTACTTCAGAGTCGAGTACTCGATGGGGTACGGGCGATCGTACTTGGAACGTTTACGGACTGTCGGGATGCGGCCCCTCAGGTTTATGCATCTCCGCCTAAAGGAAAAGGTAAACCCAAACTAAAACCTCTTCGCCGAGTCGTGAGTGATCAGCAGGCGATTGAGATGATTTTTGGTGAGCTCGGTGAGGCGCTGGATATCCCTGTTTTTTACGGGCTTCCAGTTGGACACGGGAGTGGAACTGCGACGATGGAGCTTGGTGTGCAGGTGGAACTCAGCCCGAAGGGTGTTTTAAGAACTTTATAAAATGAAATCCTGGGATTGCGAGGAAAAAGGTCAATAGGCCGTTTACGCACTTTTTTCTATTTCGAGGAGTTTGTCTAAGTTCAAGACCTCATGGATTCTTGAACTAGCTGCTAATGTGCCAGTAACGTAATCGACGGCTTTGGCTAAAAGTACTAATGCTGCCAGACGGTCGATAGTCGAATTTCGCTGAACTGCTTTCATAAAAGCGTCGTAGGAATAAATCCCGAAATTTTCCCATTCAGAAGCGTTGAAACGGATTGTTTTATAGATCCAACGAGCAGTTTTTCCATTAAGGTTACTTCCGGAGTTGTGTTTCGAAATCAGTTGGGAGAGCGCCTGTTTATTAATTTGTGCTGCAGTCAACATATCGACCATTTCGTCCCCACATTTCGGGCAGACATAAGTCGAAATTTTTTTAATCTTTAAAGTGGGTCCACTTGGAATTTCGACAATGGTGTCGATAATCGCCTTTTTCATTTCGGATTTTTTGCATTGGGTGCATTTCATAAAGTCCTCTTAATGGCGTTTTACTTTCTTTCTAACGCCTTTCGTTTTTAAATCTCGTTCGTAATCCGGATTATTTTGCAGCCATTTTTTTAGTGTTTCATCGTCGTTTAAGTCAGGTGAATATGCGGTTCCGATCTTTAAGTAATGAGCGTCGTTAATGACCAGAGTTTCCGTTCCGTCGAGCGTTACTAGAGAGCAGAGTAACTCCAGTGTTCTGCTTTCTTCGTCATGACCCGACCAGAAAAGGGTAAAGTCTGAATGACGTATCCGAGTAATTTTTCCGTTTTTTAAAACACTCCAAATATCTTCTAGTGTGATTTCTCTCCATATTCGATCGATTTCGATGTGTCGTTTTCTAATGAGTACCTGACTGGGGTTTCTTATTAGGTCTCTAATTTTTAAGGTGAATACCTTAAATGTTCTTGAACTCTCATTCATAATACAGATCCTTTTAAGACAAAGTCAATATAAATGGACAATGTCCATAATTATTGAAAAATAACGATTAATCAGTTTATGCGACCGAATTTCAGTCCTTTTTCTAAAAATCGGACTTCGCACCCATCATCCTCTGGAGTTTAAACAGGGAGAAAGTTTTGCTCTGGTTTGAGAGAGCA
>JBGSHQ010000072.1:0-2900 GCA_041752095.1 Bdellovibrionia bacterium | reverse complement strand
TGCATCTCTCCTTCGATAGGGCCTCTGCTCATCCCCACATTTTCTTTCGATCTGCTATCGCCATAGAATTTACCAAGCGCCGCTTGGCTTTTAGCAAAAAGCTCGAGGGGCGACAAATTGAGTGCAACTAGGCCATTTTTTTTAGCTACTCCTGAATCAGGAAGAGCAGATACACAATTTAAAAAATTCTTCTCGCCTTCGCTTATATTCGTCTTCTTCTGTGCATCCTGTGCATCCTTTATCTCACTCATTAGGGTAGCAATAGACTGATCTTTCGGAAGTATAGATGCTAGAAGGTTTCCACTTTCACGAATCAACTCAACGGGATTATTTACCGTTGTGTTTGATTTTGCAGGATCCTTAATATTATTACTGTTCGGATCGAAAATGGGTTTATATCGGTCTTTATTCTTTAACTTCTCAAGAGCATCTTTTACGTTTTTATAGAGCACACTTGGTTTATTTACTATATTCTGTGCTTCGCCGGTAAATCCACTCTGACAGTTTATTTTTGACTGAATCTGCCTTAATTCTTCGTCGTATTTTTCACTCGTGACATTAGTACATACTCCACCATTTCGCGTCTGTTGCTGAATTGTAAAATAGAGACAAGCAGCTGAAGGAAAATTAGCATCAAGTTTGATTTGATCAAGTAGCGTAGCCTTATTATTTTTAAAAAGACTAATTGCCCTAGATACTAACGTTACCGCCATTCCCGCCATCGCCCCTGGTGCTCCAAAAGTTGCTGAACTCAAGGTCGAAGCGAATTTAAGCCCAAGTGTAAGAACCCGATTTTTAACTTCGGAGGTCGAACACGACGTTGTATCATCAGAAACAGATTGCATGAGCCTCGAAACTGCCTCCGTTGCAGCAGTAATTTTTGCGATCTGTGCAGCGTCTGTATTATTCGTTTTCGCAGGAGAAGGACTGGAACCATTCATCCCTGACGGCTTCTCATCAGGAGCTCCCATTTGCATCATAGAAGGTTCTTCACCACTTGGTGGCCCAGAACTATTATTTTTATTTTCTGCGTTTTCGGCAGACTGGAGAAGAGCGCTAATAGAACTCATAGCTGCATTGGCAGTTGCTGCGTCAGCTTGAATATTCGGACACTTATCCTTATTTGCTTCTGCAGATAAGGTACTGATCACTGACGTCCTTAATGCAGAAAGAGTCGTATTCTTCTCAAAAAATGGACATGTATTATTATAATAAAAATCTTTTCCTTGATCGGCTGAATTCGATTGAGAATTTGAATTTCCAGGACCAGATGGATCTTGTCCGGGTGGATTGGATCCTGGTGGCCCTTTCATCATTTGTGGCGTGGGAGAAGGATCAGCAAAAGCCTGCAGCGGTAAGATAGAAAAAATAATTAAAAAATGAACGATGGAGGTCATTACTTTTTCTCCATTTTATTTTTTAAGTTTGCAGAAAAACTTAAACCTTGCATCCAAACCTGTTCCGACTCCACGCCCTTTAAAGTAATTACTGAATATTGAACTTTTTGCTGTGTTACTTGTGGAGCATCAAGAATAATCATTTGTGTTGTGGGTGGGTTTTTTTTCTTTTCAGTACTCGAAAAATATTTCATGCGACATACTTGCAAATCAGAGTTTGCTGCATTCACTAACTGTGGAGCATCTACCCATTCGGTGAGTGGGCGTTTTTTTGCTTCCTCACAAATTTTTGCAATAGGGTTTTTTCCTTTAAGGATTTTAAAATCTTTTGCACTAAGTTTGTATCGTTCATTCGAAATAAAAGCCTGAATGTTTTCATTTTTCTTCGACTCAATAATAACCATGTTTGATTTTAGGAGTTTCGGAGCTTGAGTCCATCTCCAGTCAGAAATGGGAAGAGTTAAAGTAAATCCACCCGACCGCCAAACCTCTGCTTTTTCGTTGGGAGTCGGAATTGCCTGCGCTGGAAGAATAAGAAAAAAATACACCGCTAAAAAAACTAAAAGATTTAAGCGCTTCATAAATCAATATCCTTATCCAATATCCTTGCGGCTCGATGATTCATCCCTGTTTCATCAAATAATGTGGTCGATTTTACACCACTAGGGCTTAATCATCTCCCACAACAAAATATTTAAAAAGAATGTGTTGAATAAAAATAGCGTCAATTTATTTACGACGATGAATAACCTACACACACCCGTTTAGCGTGGATGCTAACTATCTATAAAAGCACTGTGGCAACTTTAAACCGATCGCCTCGAAACGAGAATCACAAGAGCTTCGCCAGAGGACATCGGACCTGGAAGGATAATCCCTTTCCGTGTGCGACTCCCCGGAGTGATGCTTTCGATCTTAGAGATAAACTTACAATCTTTCGAGACGAATACTTCTTCGTACATCGGTTCGACCGACGCGTAGTCGCGGTCGAGATACGCTGAAATCCGAACTTCAGGGCTGATCGTCGTTTTTAGGTGATCAAAGGTCTTATCTTGGACCGTGACCACGAGGTCAGAAGGACTATCGGTTCCGGCTTTAGTACGTAGAGTAATCGTAGGCATGCGGCAGGTGATAGCGGAGATAAGCTCGAAAGTCGCCCGAAAACTGTTATAAGAATTTCATGGGATGGCCTTTAAAAGACCTTATAGAGAGTAACGCGGGTAAAAATCCGCTCGATCTCTATTTAGAGTACCTCTTCGAGAAAAACGTGGAGCTCTACCCCGCCCAGGAAGAGGCCATCTTAGAACTCTACTCTGGGAAAAACGTGATCTTAAACACCCCGACCGGGTCGGGGAAGTCTCTCGTCGCAGCAGCGCTCCACTTTCATTCCATCGCTAATGGACGCCGTTCGATCTACACCTGTCCGATTAAGGCGCTCGTAAACGAAAAATTCATCGCCCTCTGTAAAGAGTTCGGCCCCGACCAGGTCGGCATGATTACCGG
>JBGSHQ010000071.1:0-1709 GCA_041752095.1 Bdellovibrionia bacterium | reverse complement strand
CCTCGACTCCTAAAGATAAGACCGATATCGTAAATGTCGATATTCAGGTGAAAGAGCGCCCGACCGGTACGATTACTCTCGGAGCGGGATATGGTTCAGCGCGAGGTCTGTTTTTCCAAACACAGATTTCCGAATCTAACTTTCTCGGTCGCGGCCAAACGATTAGTTTATCCACGAACATTACGAAAGATAACCGCGATAAGAGTTTAAATATTGGTTTCACGGATCCCTACGCATTCGACACGCGTTGGTCTGCGGGATTTAATTTCTATTTTACGACTTTTACGATTCCCGATCGGTATACCACTCGAAAACTCGGTGGAAACATCCCACTCGGATATCCGATTTACGACTACACGAATGCGTTCATTACCTATAAGCGTGAAAACTTAACGATTGATTCTGTTCAGATCCTCGCCCCCGATGCTCAAGATCAACAGGATTTAATCGATGATACGGGTTTACTGTCCAGTTTAGTCTGGAGTGTGGTTCGGGATCGACGAAATAATCGGTTCGAGACGACCGGCGGTAGTTATCAAAGTCTATCGATTGAAACTGCAGGTGTCGCAGGCCTCGGTGGCGATAAGAGTTTTATCAAGCTGATGGCCAATAACCGATATTATAAGCGGTTAGTGGGTGATCTGGTTTTTAGGAACTCAACCGAATACGGTCAGGCTGAAGGCCAGGGTGGACGACCGGTTCCGCCTTCCGAACGATTTTATCTGGGGGGGCCTAACAACCTGAAGGGTTATAACTTCTACGCAGTTGGTCCATCACGCCCTAAAGTGAATACTCAAGGGCAACCTTACCGAGTTCCTAGCGGTGGTAACTCACAAATGTATTCTCTTTTTGAGATCGAGCACCCGATTGTCCGTGAGGCAGGACTTAAATTTGTCATGTTCTACGATGTCGGTAATGTTTTTGAGAATGCGCCAGTATTTTCAAACCTCACTCTTCGGCAAGACGCAGGGTTTGGATTTCGCTGGTTTTCACCCATTGGTCCACTGCGATTCGAGTGGGGCTTTCCCATCAACAAAGACCCAACAGACGACGATTCAGTTTTCCAGTTTTTTATCGGCCCGCCATTTTAATTTAACCTAAGGAGAATGACTTATGAAAATTGCAAAATTAATATCTTTAATCGTAAGCGCAGTATTTTTTTCAACCACACTTCCTTCAGCTTTTGCTGAAGATGGAGCAGCATCAGTAGCTAAAATTGCTACTGTAGATATGCAAAAGGCCCTCCAAACAGTCGAGGCTGGAAAAAAGGCTAAATCGCAACTTGAGAAAGAATTTAATTCCAAGAAAAAAATGCTCGATGATGAACAGACTGCGATTAAAAAACTTACTGAAGAGTTTAAGAAGCAGACCTTAATCATGAATGACGAGACAAAAGGCAAAAAGCAGCAAGAAATCCAGGAACGCATGATGAAGTTCCAAGACCAGATGATGCGCTCCCAGACCGAAATCCAGCAAAAAGAAGGTGAACTTACTGCTCCAATCGTTAAAAGCTTAAAAGCGATGGTTAAAGAGATCGCAGCTAAAAAGGGTTACTCAATGGTTCTTGATAAGAATGAACAGACCGTTATTTTTTCTCAAGAAAAGGATGATCTGACTGAAGAACTCGTAAAAAGCTTTAACGGAAAGAATAAGGGCTGATTGTGAGTGAGCGCGGATTTTCCGTCGCCCAGATTCTTGAATGGACCGCT
>JBGSHQ010000070.1:0-7224 GCA_041752095.1 Bdellovibrionia bacterium | reverse complement strand
TCATTTAAAATTCGGTTCAGCATGTCACCTAAGAATGCCGACATGATCGCAGGCGGTGCTTCGTTAGCTCCGAGACGATGATCATTTCCGGAAGACGCAATCGCCGCGCGAAGAAGGCCAGAGTGTTTATACACACCTTTTAAGATCGCACTTAGAACGAGCAGGAAACGAAGATTCTGGTGAGGGGTTTTACCCGGATCCAGTAAGTTCATCCCGTTTAAATCTTCACCTGAAGCCGTCACCATGAGTGACCAGTTATTATGTTTTCCACTCCCATTAACGCCTGCGAATGGTTTCTCATGGAGAAGTACCGCGAAATGATGGCGCTGAGCCACCTTACGAAGCACTTCCATCGTAACTTGATTATGATCAGTCGAAACGTTTGCTTCTTCGAAAATAGGTGCAAGCTCGAACTGATTCGGGGCCACTTCATTATGGCGAGTTTTCGCAGGAACACCGAGCTTGAAAAGCTCGTGTTCAACTTCCGACATAAAGGAAAGCACGCGAGTCGGGATCGCACCAAAGTAGTGGTCTTCTAACTGCTGACCCTTCGGAGGCTGACCACCCAGAAGTGTTCGGCCCGTCATCACGAGATCTGGGCGGAGTGAGTAAAACGAACGATCAACCAGAAAATATTCCTGCTCTGCTCCGAGCGTAGGAACCACTCGGTTCACTCCACTTAGACCCGTGAGGGACAGTAACTCGACAGAAACTTTAGAGAGAGCTTCCATCGAACGTAGGAGCCCCGTTTTTTCGTCCAGCGCATCACCATGATAACTGATGAAGACCGAGGGAATACAGAGTGTCTTCGAATTCACCGACTCCATGATGAACATCGGAGACGATGGATCCCATGCTGTATATCCACGAGCTTCGAATGTGGTTCTCATTCCGCCAGAAGGGAAAGAAGAAGCGTCGGGTTCTGACTGAATCAGCTGTGAACCCGAAAATTTTTCCATCGGGTGGCCATTATCGTCGAAAGTTAAAAAGGCATCATGCTTTTCGGCAGTATTCCCCGTCTGAGGTTGGAACCAGTGGCAGAAATGAGTACATCCTTTTCCAATTGCCCATTCCTTAGCAGCGTTTGCGACTGTATTCGCGACTTCACCATCGAGTTTTTTTCCAAGATCAATCGTCTGGCGAAGTTTCTGGAAAACCTCCTTCGGGAGCTTTTCCTTCATCTGTGAAATATCGAAAGTGTTTATCCCGAAAAATTCGGAGACGGGCATTCTCTTTCCATTTTCATCGCGGGGCGGATCGATTTTTCGATTGGGGCGATTTTGGATTTCGCGAACGGATTCAAAGCGTGCTTTCGCACCTGTTCCTAGAGTCATATGGGTACTGCCTCCCAGCAGCGTGCCTTTCGGCGTTGAGGGAGGGACGCAATGCCCTCCCTAACTTTCGCGGATTTTTTGAAGGATCTGCTCTGATTCAGCGATCCACTTCTTTAATTCGTTCCTCGCTCGCTCTTCCGAAACCACACCCGACTGACTTGCAAATCGAAGGGTTTCAGTGAGCTCTAAAAGCGCGGACAACCGCTGCCACAGATTCTCAGGGATTTGTCCCTGATCTACAAGCCTCTCTTTTAATTCTGCACGAGTAAGTCCTCGTGCCGCGATGCCAAATCTCTGAGATAAAGCCTCTTCGAGCTGGCCTTCAATAAACGCGAAACAGGCGACCACCTCAGGGAATGGTAGACGCTGCGCCTCCTCAGCCTGGCGCCTCACCCTGGACCACTCCGCTTCTAAGGCCTTTTTCTTTCTAGCGTCGGCTCCAATCGATCCCATCAACTTTTTCAATCGACGGCGGTAACGAAAGAGGAGACCGGCGATAATAATTCCAGTTAAGGCTATCAGAATCATATTTCGCCTACCACTCACCGCCCTTGAGAGGCTGGGTTTCGTAGGGTCGGAGTTTCCAGATCCAGAGAAAAGATCGAATACGCGCTTTACTCCCTTTTCGGGGCTCGCAAGTTCCTTTGTTGGATCTAATTTTACAGGAGCCTGATTCTCAGCGCCCGGATCCCCCTCGTTGACATGAATTCGAATGGCTTCAGTTGTTTTCTGAACATACTGGCCCTTCTTCGGATCAAAAAACCCGAGTCCGATCGAAGGAAGAGTAAAGTCACCTGCTTTCCTTGGGATGAGCAGATACTCAAAAATTTTCTCCCCCATTCCGGCCTTCCCCTTAGTTTGACTTTTTGCTTCGTAGAGTTCAAATCCATCCGGAAGAGGAATTTTTGGAGTCTCTATATTAGAAAGGTTACCAGTCCCCTCAACTTTCAGGGTTAACGAGAGCGCTTCATGCGCTTTTAAATCGGTTCGGTCCACAGCCGAAACCACATCGAAATCACCGACAGCACCTGTATAGTTGATGTCTCTAGGAACTTCAGTAACCGGAAGGACTTCAACCGTAATCGTCTCACTCCTTAAACTCTCGGTACGAGGAGCACCTTGCTGGAAAAACCTTTGGAAAAGATCGTCCTCGTCCCCAAAGGGGTCGATATTACCTCCGGGTTGAATTCTTCTTTCCTCGATATAGGTCGCTTTAACCTCCATCGGATCGATTGAGAGCTTTCCTTCTTTTAATGGATAGGCGGCAAACGATGCGATGAGAACACGACGGTATTTAGTTCCATCGAGTATGACCTCTTGGGGAGTTAACTGACCGCGAAGAACAGGGATGTCGAGCTCCTCTTTTAAAAATCCATTTAAGTTTGGATAGCGATCCGCGCTTGCATTAAAACTCCGCGCACGAGAATAGAGATAATAATTCACCACAATCTGCTGACCGCGGTAAGCTTTAACCTTATCTACTTCAGTTCGAAGAAAAAGCGTCGTGCCCTTGGATTTTTTAGCGGCGCCCCTAAGACCGGAACCTGCGCCCCCGTATCCTTGGGGTGGTGGGGTTCCGCTCCCTCCACCGGTAACAACTACGGTGATTGGATTAGCGGCATAAGACTGACCATTCACCTTAATTTTAATATTCGTGATCGAGAGGCGACCCGTGGATTTAGGGCGTAAAACATATGTAAACGAGCGGGTAAACTTAGCCCCAAACTTACCGGAATTACTGTCATAGTAGCTCTGAACTGAAGAGCCTTGATAATTTTGGAGTTCATCGAAATTAGGTGCACTAAACTCAGGTGTCTCTACAGGAACCGTTCCATCCGCCTCGATGACAAGCTTCATCGATAACGATTCGTCTTGTGCAACCTCTTCGCGGTCCACTTCAGCACGAAATTCAACCCCTAGGGCGGAACTGATGATCAGTAGAAAAAGGGCAAAGCATTTTAAAATCATTTACCAGTCCTTCTCCAGAGGTTGGGGGCGACCCTTCATTTTTTTTATTTTATCTTGTAAGTCTTTTTCACGCCTTGCGAGTTCACTCATAACACGGTTTGCGTCTTCAGGAGAAAGCTTCTGGGATTTAAACTCACGTTTACCATTTGACTCTTTATATTTCTGGGGTTGTTTCTTTTTATCTTTTCCCTCCCCGTCTTTCTCGTCTTTTTTATCATTCTGGTCTGAATTATTCGAATTGTCGCCAGACTTGTTTTCTTCAGATGAATCGCTTTTATCTTTCGAATCTTTATCGTCCTTACCCTCACCCTTACCTTGGGATTGTTTAGCGGAAAAAAGGAGCTCGAGATTCTTTCTAATTTTCGACTCGAGCTCAGCATCAGGATTAAACGCATTTTGTTCGAGTGCTGCTAAATAGGAGTCAACTGCGGATTCGAGATCTTTTTTAAGAGTGAGTGCAATTCCCTGATTATAGAGCGATTCGGCCGATAATCGTGGGTTCTGAGATTTTTTAGCGTTTTCTGAAGCCTCTCCGTAAACTTTGGCGGCATCATCCCATTTCTCTTCTTTTAAATGGATAGCACCCTGATTAAATCGAAGTTCGGGCGATTTTGGATTTTCAACTTGAGCATTACCAAATCGATCTTTAGCCTCACTTAAGCGGTCGTCACTAAACGCCTTCAGTGCTTTTTGGTTCTCTCGGTATGCCCGGAGTTCATCTGCATGAACGCTCATTGGAATGAGTAAAAATAATAAAAGCGGAGTCACTATTCTTCGAGTAGGAAGACCCAAATCGATGAAAAGAAATAGAATCGCAACCGCAAGGGGCCACTGAAATCCTTCTTTACGTAGAGTCACTCTTTTTTCAGCAAACTCACCTCGAGATAACGCACCTAAATCCTGAGCTAGCTCATCAAGTTCGTTTTCAGAAGGTGTAATCGCCCAAAATCTTCCGCCTGAATCTGTAGCCAACTTTTCTAAAGAGGATGAATTAAATTTAGTAATAACGGTTTGTCCTGATCGATCACGCTTAAACCCGATGGACTGCCCTTCGGGATTTCGGATTGGGATGGGCCCACCCTTTTCAGAACCAACACCAAAGACATAGAGTTTTAGATTTTCTTTCTTAAGTCGCGTAACCGCTTCTTTAATCTGTGCTTCATTATCTTCTCCATCCGAGATGAGAATGATCGATCGAGTTGTTGGAACCTGGCTCTCTTTCCCGGAGTTATCTTCCGCTCCTCTTTCTAGGGCTTTAAGAGCCGTATCAAGACCCGCACCTATATCTGTTCCCTGTGCAGTTACACTATCAGTCGAGAGGTTATCCGTCGTTTCTCCCACATAATCGAGATCGGTTGTGAGTGGGGAAAGCAGAACACTGTTACCCGCAAATGCAACCAATCCGACTCGGTCTCCAGACATTCTTTCTAATAAGCGTCGAATAAAGTGCTGAGTTTTCTTCATTCGATTCGGAACGACATCCTCTGCGAGCATACTCTGAGAAACATCAACGACAAGCATCAGGTCAAGCCCAGTTGTCTTTACGACTTCCTCGGTTTCACCCCACTGAGGTCGGGCCGCGGTCAGTAAAAGAAAGAGAAGAGCAATCGACCAAGCCATCAACTTTCTTCGGGTCAAATTCCAGTCGAGATTCGGAGCAATTTTTACCCATACCGCTTCGTGCGCAAAAATCTTAAAACGTTCTTTACGGTGAGCGATTAAAACAATTCCAAGTAAATAAATGACCGGTATTAGACCGGTTGTATAAAGCCATTTAGGATAAAGAAAATAAATGTCGAATATTTTCATGGATAAACCCTCCACCAAAGTCGGGCCAATATTCGTTCTAAACCTAATATTAAAAGAGCTAATAAAAGAGGCTTTAAATAGAGTTCGTCATATTGAATTTTTTCATTTACCTTTACTTCAGATTTTTCAAGCAGGTCGATATCCTTAAAAACTTCTTCAAGTGATGCCCGATCTTCCACACGGTAAAATTTACCGTCAGTAACTTTAGAGATTTGGCGCAGCAACTCAGGGTTTAACTGATTATCAAACATCTGATAAGTAACGACGGTATCCCCTAGAATTCCTTTACGCCGAATCGGCATACGGACTCGCCCTTCTTTACCAATCGCAATCGTATAAACTTTTATTCCGAAACCAGATGCCAAATCTCCAGCTGTTAAAGGATCGACTTGACCCACATTATTTTCACCATCTGTAAGGAGAATAATAACTCGGCTTTTTGCTTTTGAGTTTTTTAATCGACCAACCGCAACCGCTAAACCATCGCCGATCGCTGTACCATCCTTAACCATTCCTGTGTCTGTACGCTGGACTTCGCGCAAAATAAGTCCGTAATCAAGCGTGGGTGGAACGAGCGTGAGCGCTTCACCTGAAAAAATGAGGTAACCCATACGATCGTCGTTTCGTCGTTTAATAAAATTTTCAATCGTTCGTTTTGCGGTAGTCATTCGAGACTCTTCAGCCAAATCTTCGATATTCATCGAAGCCGATGTATCTAAAGCAATCATGATATCGATTCCAGAGACTTGCCTCTGCGTGGATCGATGACTTTCTTGGGGTCTTGCAAGCGCTAAAATCGCGAAAACAATCGCTACATATCGTAATAAAAGAAGAATGTGCGTAGGGTTAAACCTTTTTACCGAAATCGGAATGGGTAAAGAAAATTTTACTCGTGCGGGTTGGTTTCGGTGCCGCCAAACTCGGTGAAAGACTGGGATCAAAAGGATGAGGAGGAGTACAACCGGGAGAGCGAACTTCATGGTTTTAAGCCCCCAGTATCTTTGACTGATTCATTTACTATGGGCTCTACTGTCACTTTACGGGTCGAAGTAATAATCTCTCGGGCATCCGAATAGAGTTTCGATGCTTCCTTCTCCGTCGGTACCGTATTCGCAAATTTAATGGGATCTAATCGATCGAAAAGATCGATCACTTTACTGACCAAAGAATCGTTAATCCCGGGTTTACCCATATTTTCTCGAAGTAAATTTATTAATTCCGATGTCGTACTCTCCTGTGCGTCGATTGAGAACCGCTCAGCAAGATAAAATTTTATGGTTTCTGAAATCCCGAATGATAACTTTTTTTGCTGCCCTTTCTGAATATAATCTTGTTTTATTAATGCATCTAATCGTTCAAGAGCTGCTAGATCATAAGGTTTTTTTGGTAAAATACTTTTAAGTGCTTTCGCAGCACGCCTTTGAATCGCTCGCAGTAAAAAAAATCCACCCATCAGTAAAACGGCAAGAATTGAAAACGCAACCGCGGTCTGAATCCAGACCGGAAAGGGTAAACCCACAGGACCAATCGGGGGTTCAGGTTTCGGGGGCTCTCCCTTACCTTCATCTTTAAAGTTACTCAGTGCTTCGAACTCAAAGGGATCGGTGCTGGCAACAGTATTTCCAGATTCGTCTAAAACTGTGAGTGATGGAATTTGAAATTTACCTGCAGCAAGTGGGATAAAAATTTTCCCTGGTTTAAAAAGATACCCCTTTTTAAGTCCGCCTTCGTTCGGGTCTATTTTCCAATTAGGATCTCCTCCTAAAAGGTCATAGGCAAGCCCATCCCCAACATGGATTTTTCCTTCGACTTTCTGCTTAAAATTAAGAGAAAGCTTTGGAAGAGCGTTATCCGCCGCATATGCCGTCAGTACGATAGCCGTACTAAGAACGACGTACGCGGTGGCGCGCTTGAAAAAAGCGTACCACTGCTTGGACATGGTCCTCCCGAGTTTCGATCGGTAAAATTTCAACACCGGCCCCTCTACAGGCACCTTGAAAACGTTCATCCGTTTCCTTTTTAAACTTCTCAAACCAAGACTTAAATCGAAAGGACCGTGGGTCGAGAATTCCCTCTTCACCCGTTTCAGGATCCACTACCGCTATCGCACCAA
>JBGSHQ010000069.1:0-4656 GCA_041752095.1 Bdellovibrionia bacterium | reverse complement strand
TGGACCAAGCCGCATGCGTACCGCCGCATTTCTGAGTGCTTGGACGATTAAAACACCAACGTATTCACTCACACGCGGAATCAGTACTTTTCCCGCATTAAACTGGGGTTCTAGCTCGACTTCACGGATGCCTAGGTTTTCCCGAGAAAGAATCTGGAGAAGTGCCTCGCGTTCATGAATCTGGAGCGGACCATCAATAATAAGTGAGAACGGAGCCGATGCAGTGGCGGGTGTCGAAGCTGCGGCCACATGATCCGAGTACGCACGAACTTCTTCCATCGGAGTGGAGAGTTTAGCGGCGATCGTGGCGCCGATCGGTGTTTCTGAAAGTGGTTTCTCTGAGAGTGGCGTTTCTACTGGTGGAGTATCCGTTTGTGGAGTTTCAAGGAGCGGTGAAGGCAGTGGTTCCTCGACTAAATCACTGGCAAGAGCCGTAACGGATTCATCCGTGATCGAATCCACTTCCGTCAGTGTCGGGCTGAGTGGAGATAGAAGATCATCTAAACCTTCTAATCCTTCAAGCGGACTCCCACTGCCCGAATCTGGAGTTATGGAAAACGCAGTCCCTTCTTCAGTCTGAGTACTTGTAAGAATCGAAAGATTCGTCAGATCGTCTGAAGGGTCCTTGGGATCACTCACTTAAGAATCTACTCCGTGACATTTCTTATATTTTTTACCGCTCCCACACGGGCATGGATCATTTCGTCCGACGCGAGCGACATCGCCGCCGTAAGACGATCCACCCATACCGCCGCCCGGCATTCCTGCGGGCTGGGGCTGAGCGAATGGACTTCCACCCGGTGCAGCGGGTGCTGCTCCACGCGAGAGTTGCATCTGGCGAGGCTGTTTATTCATGTGCGAGAGATCGAGTGGCGCAGCCTTTGGTGCTGTATTAGGCGCCGCAAGTGGCGAGCCGGCCGGAGTCGGTACTAACTCCCCATCGTCGGTTAAGTTATACTGAAAATTTCCGCCGCCCGTGAGTGCGAGTTCTTCCTTCTCGATTTCCTTTTCTAAATCATCTGCCGTTTCATTCGGCGCGATCTGGACAGCGAGTAACTTCCGCACCACATCCATCGAAATCGCATCCATCATCATGCCGAAGAAGCGGAATGCTTCTTTTTTATAAACGACGATTGGATCCTTCTGGCCATAACCCTGGAGACCGACTCCTTCACGAAGGTGGTCCATGGCGAGAAGGTGATCTTTCCAGAGCTGATCGATCGTCGTCAGGAGAATCATCTTTTCGAGATGGCGAACCATCTCATTTCCGTACTCTTTTTCTTTTCCGTTATATCGCTCTTCTGCAAGCTTCACGATCAGCTTTTCGACACCGATATGGTTAAACGGCTGGATGTCGTTTTCCGTAATCGATGGCATGTACTGAAGAATCGTTGCGAACGTATTTTTTAATTCGTCGATCTCAAGCCGCGCGATGCCTGCTGCATTTCTGCGAAGTTTTCCGTTTGGAAAATATTCTTGCCCGACGTTTCTCGAGATATCACTTAAGAACGAGAAAACCATATCGCGAAGGCTTGGCTGCGAGAGCACGGCCTTACGCATTCCGTAAATAATTTTTCTTTGCTGGTTCATTACATCATCGTATTCAAGCAAGTGCTTACGAATGTCGTAGTTATGACCTTCCACTTTTTTCTGTGCGTTCTCGATCGCCTTAGTCGTCCACTTATGTTCGACCGGTACATCTTCTTCCATCTTCGCAACGGTTGCCTGAAGAAGGGACGAGTGACCGAAAATTCGGAGCAGATCATCCTCAAACGAGAGGTAGAATCGGCTTCCACCTGCATCCCCCTGACGACCCGAACGGCCGCGGAGCTGGTTATCGATTCGTCGAGACTCGTGGCGTTCGGTTCCTAAGATAAAGAGTCCGCCCGCTGCCTTCACTTCCTCGCGTTCACGAGCGCAGAGTTCGCGCCACTTCGTGCGCGCTTCATTATATTTCACTTCCCATTCGGCGCGCTCTTCGTCAGTCGCGCCCGATTTTAATTTACCGACTTCTTCCTCTGCGAGCATGTCGGGCTGGCCACCGAGAAGAATATCCGTTCCTCGTCCGGCCATGTTGGTTGCGATCGTGATCGATCCTTTTCGTCCAGCCTGAGCAATGACGTAAGCTTCGCGCTCATGCTGTTTCGCGTTCAGGACCGAGTGCTTAATATTTTCTTTTTTAAGAAGCTCGTGAAGGAGTTCCGACTTCTCGACTGACGTCGTCCCGACGAGCACGGGCTGCCCTTTTATATGGAGCGCCTTCAGTTCCTCTGCCACAGCTTTAAATTTTGCGCGCTGATTTTTAAAGATCACATCAGGGTGATCAATCCGGACCATCTGACGGTTCGTCGGAATCACAGTCACATCGAGTTTATAGATCTGTTTAAATTCAGTCGCTTCCGTATCGGCGGTACCGGTCATACCCGCAAGTTTCGAGTACATACGGAAATAGTTTTGGAACGTAATCGTAGCAAGCGTTTGGTTCTCTGCTTCGATCGTGACGCCTTCTTTAGCTTCGATCGCCTGGTGAAGGCCATCGGACCAGCGACGACCAGGCATGAGGCGACCCGTGAATTCATCGACGATCATGACTTCGCCGTCACGGACGACATAATCCACATCACGTTTAAAGAGAACATGCGCGCGCAGAGCTTGATTCACGTGGTGAAGGAGTTCGATATTCATTGGGTCGTAAAGATTCGCCGTGCCCATACGGCCTTCCATCTTATCGATCCCGGCTTCGGAGAGTGAAGCGGACTTCGACTTCTCATCGACCGCGTAGTCGACATCTTTAATGAGTCCACCATCCCTGCGAATATGTGCATCGATCTCAGTGTAGAGGTGGCTAGAATCATCCGAAGGACCCGAGATAATGAGTGGCGTTCGTGCTTCATCGATTAAGATTGAATCGACTTCATCGACGATTGCGAAATTCAGTTCACGCTGAACATAATCTTCAAGCCTGAATTTCATGTTATCGCGGAGATAATCGAACCCGAATTCGTTATTCGTTCCGTAAGAAATATCGCAGGCGTAATTTCTTTTTCGTTCCGTATCGGTGAGTCCGTGAACAATGATCCCGGTCGAGAGACCTAAGAATCCGTAAACGCGGCCCATGTGTTCGCTATCGCGACGAGCGAGGTAATCGTTCACCGTGATCAGGTGCGTGCCTTTACCACTTAATCCGTTCAGGTACATCGGCGCGACAGCGGTCAGGGTTTTTCCCTCACCGGTTTTCATCTCAGCGATTCGTCCGCGGTGAAGCGTGATGCCGCCCACAAGCTGAACATCGTATTGGCGTTGGCCTAAAATTCTTTTACTCGCTTCACGCGCAACCGCAAAAGCTTCTGGAAGAATCGCATCAAGTGATTCGCCTCGCCCGATGCGTTCGCGGAAGGCCGCAGTCTTTGCTTGAAGATCGGGGTTGCTTAACCCGGTTAGATTTTTTTCTATGTCGGCGATCCTGGCCACGACCGGATTGATCGATTTTAGTTCGCGGTCGTTCTGAGTCCCAAAGATTTTTTGCGTGAAATTTAAAATAGACATTCGCTCATGATTTTAGGGCCCTGCGGCCTAAAAAGACATTAGAAATTCACTAGTTCTCGAGAATGTAGGAGAGGGGATCGACCGGGATTCCATTCACCCGAACTTCATAGTGACAGTGTGGACCGGTGGAACGACCGCTGTTTCCGAGGAGTGCGATGGTATCGCCGCGCCGCATTTTTTGGCCGCTTTTTACGAGGACTTTGCGGGTGTGCGCGTACCACGTCTGTAGTCCGTAGCCATGATCGAGAATCACCGTCTGGCCATAACCCGCCTTCGTCGAAGCAAACGTTACGACGCCATCCGCCGTAGCCCGGATCGGCGTGCCCGGATGATTCGCAATGTCGAGACCTTCGTGCATCTTCACTTTTCCACCAAACGGCGCATGTCGGGTACCGAAACCCGAAGTGAAATATCCAATCGCGGGCTTCCGGGTGGGGAGAGCTGCGAGGAATGCTTTCTGATCGACCAGGTGTTCGTACTGACCCTGAAGGCCTTGTTCCAGTGCGAGCGCCTCGGCAGTCGAAGAGCTAATTTTTATATCAAGCTCGTTATACTGATTTACGAGTTCAGCGCGCTCTGGGTCCCTGGGATCAAGTTCCGCTTCAATGGCTGCGACCTCAGTCGGAATCGTTTTAGCATTCCCGCCAATGTTGGTGGCTGCATCGGGAATGGATTTCATGAGAGCGGCCACACCCCCTCGGTCCTCGGCACCGGTGATCACTTTTAGGCGAGTCGAAAAGGTTTTCACGCGCTCCATAGCGCTATCGAGTGTTCCCATCTTCGTTTTAAACACTTGTACGGACTGTCTGAGTCTTCGGTTTTCACTCTTCAGTTCGTTATTTTCGCCGACCTGACTCATGACGTAGCCATAGTTAGCGATCATCACGCCGACTAAAACGATCGTCACTGCAATTCCAATCGCTCCAAGCCGGATGATCCAGGCCGGGACGAGAATCTTCCGCACTTGGGTCGTTTTTTCGGGAACGATCATGATGGTGTAAAAGCGATTACCGGAATTTTTCATTTTAAGACTCCTGGGTAACGGGCGATGAGCGCCGTAATATTATCATCACCCCCACGAGCGTTAGCGGCGGCGATGAGTTTTTCCGT
>JBGSHQ010000068.1:0-5429 GCA_041752095.1 Bdellovibrionia bacterium | reverse complement strand
GAAGCAAGCTGCATAGTCTGTTTCTGGATAAAGCGAAGTTCTCCAGAAAACTTTCCGGTTAAATCGACGACCGCCTCAGCCCCCATCAGTCCATTCTTCGTTCCACCGAAGGAGAGTAAATCCACTCCGACGTCAGTCGTGCACTCCGCGAGAGTGGCGCCCAGGCTAACCGCCGCATTCGAGATCCGAGCCCCGTCCATGTGAAGGACGAGTCCTTCGGCATGCGCGAATTCAGCGATCGCGCGAATTTCGGCTAACGAATAAACCGTACCGAGTTCCGTCGACTGCGTGATCGAAATCACACGCGGCTGGACTGCGTGGGGATCACCCCGGCGCGCAAGTTTTTCCCTAATCAGAGGCACCGTTAATTTCTGATCACTGGTTCTGACCGTTAATAATTTAAACCCACCGAGACTCTCCGGCGCCCCGCCCTCATCGACGTCGATGTGAGACTTCTCCGCACAGATCACTCCCTCGTATCGCTTTAAAACCGAAGAAAGTGCCGCTACGTTCGCACCCGTACCGTTAAAGACAGGAAACACCTCGGCTTTCGATCCGAAATTTTTCTTAAACACCGCCCTCGCGCGTTCGGTCCACGGGTCTGCTCCATAAGCAGGGGCATAGCCTACGTTCGCTTCCCCGATCGCGGCCAGCACTTCTGGATGAATGCCCGAGTGATTATCAGAAGCGAACGATGCGCCAGTCATGGAGTGAGTTCCCTAATTTTAAAGAGTAACGCCCGGTGCTTCCGCAACTGGGGCTGGACGAAGATTTAAATCCGGATCCACTCCGAGATTTAAAGCGGTCGCAAGCGCCATCCACTGAAGTTCGAGGAGTGCTGGCATCCACGCAAGCGGGCTTGAACCGAACACGCCGACCTGGTGGGTTGGTTTAATGTCATCGTTCCGTGGATCTTTCGGAAGACTGATGTGCCAGATCGAATCTTTTTCGGTCGTTGAAAATTTCGGACCATGAAAAAATTCTTCGCTCCCGAAAGCACGGACTGGAAGACGTGCCATTTCCATGAGTTTTAAGGCTCCTTCACGTGCAAGCCATTCCCCTTCCCATTCGCCGACGAGTAACGTCGGACCCGTTCCTGCGCGACGACGACAGAGGTCGAGTGACGGAGTCGGGAGAGAAGTCAGCGCTTCCCACTCTTCTACGCACTTTGGTCCGAGAAGAAGTGTAGTCACTGCACAGATCGATCCGGTTACAGCCGACGTATGAGGCTCGACTCTCTCGAGCGGAACCGTCTGAAGTAAATAGTGAGCGGCTGGATGCTGTGGAACTCCGAATGCAGAGACTTGGATTGTGAAAGCTCCTAAGCGTTCCGCAAGTTCAAGCGCCTGGATCGTTGGCCCCCCCGATGCACGGTGGGTAAAAGCAAAAACCCAGTCACCCTTCGCAGGAATCGCATCCACACCGATGTGAGTCGATGGGCAGACGATCACCGGAGTCCGCTTACGGACGATATCGCGTTTTAAAGTGAGCTGACAGAGTTTCGCCGCGATGTAGGAACTTCCGAGACCGAAAAATAGAATTCGGTTCGGAGCCTCATGAGGCAAATCGCGGGGATCGATCGCGGCAACTCGTGCAGCGATTTCTCGCCACTGTTCTTTTTGGGCACGCATCGTCTCCTCGACGACCGTCATCTTCTCGTTATCAGTTTGGGTCTCATTCACTTCAGTCGTATTCATATTTTTTTTAATTTCTCTGCAAGTTCGTGGAAAAGATGGATTTGCGAGATGCAGGCCTTACGCAAATCTTCGACGAGTAAACTTTCATTTTCACCATGAGCGTTCGTGTAGGGATCTTCCACACCGATGAGTAGAGCAGGCACTCCACCGAGCGCTTCCGCAAACGGCTTCACAAAGGGAATACTTCCCCCACATCCGATCATGAGAGGCTCGACGCCGTATCCTTTACGCATCGAATTCGTCGCAGCTTCGAACGCAGGACCCGTCGGATCAATCGCCCAAGCAGAAGAACCGTGTTCACCGCCCGTGACAGAAACTCCGAGTCCCCACGGGGTGACTGACTCGATATGCGCCTTCATGAGTGCGGAAGTCTTAACCGGATCCATACCGGGCGCGGTACGAATCGTGACACGCGCCCAGGCAGCGTCGTTAATAATGTTTGCGGCTTGTTTGCGTGAAGAGGCTTGGATCGCGGTCACCGTGAGGGATGGAAAGCGCCAAAGCTGCGCGATCGGATTCGGGCCTTCAGTTAAAAGTTTAGCGCCCGGAACGAGTCCGACTTGCTCGCGGAAAAGTTTTTCGTCGTACGGAATTTTTTTCATCCGCTCGGTTTCGAGTGCCGATAATGGAGTCACCTGCTCGCGAATTCCCTTCACTGCGATTCGACCTTCGGCATCGACGAGCGACGCAAGAACCTTAGAGAGCGCAATCACCGGATCAGGAACGGGGCCACCCCACATGCCGGAATGAACCGACTTCGTGAGCGCACGGACTTCGACATCGAATCCAATCAGTCCCCGAAGCGCGACGGTCAGCGCAGGCCTGCCGCAGTCGAAGTTTGCCGTGTCGGTTAAGATCATCACGTCGGCTTTTAGTTTTGGTGCGTACTTTTTTAAAAACTCTTCGAGGTGACCACTCCCGATTTCTTCTTCGCCTTCGATCACGACTTTTAAATTTATCGGGCATGAGCCCACCGTTTTTAAATACGACTCGAGCGCTGCCGCGTGGACAAGGATTCCAGCTTTATCGTCGGCGGTCCCACGACCATAGAGTCGTTTCCCCCCCGGGCCATCCCTTAGAGTCGGCTCGAAAGGGGGCGAATTCCAAAGTTCCTCGCGCCCCGCAGGCTGAACGTCGTGGTGCGCATATAAAAGGGCCGTCGGGGCAGAAGGTCCCGCCTTCATCCACTCGCCGTAGACATACGGATGGGCGTTACCAAACCCAATAATCTCGACATTCTCAAACCCTGATTTTTTAAGAAGTTTCGACGTCGCTTCGGCGCTCGATCGAACGTGCGCGGGGTCGAAGCCATCAAAGGAAACGCTTGGAATTCTTGCAAGAGTTTTAAGCTCTTCTAACGTTTCATTGAAATTCTGGTTCAAATAAAGTTCAGGGGTCATCACGATGAGTCATCTTGACAATAAAAGCCCCGAGAGCCAAGGTCTTTTCGAACATGTCTAGCACTGAAAAAGCGACAACCCGCATTAAGCTTGCTCCCTCTTATTGGAAGCATCACTACGCCGTTCCTTTCTCAGAAGATGTAAGCCCTTCGAGCCTTTTCTTAAAGCACCGCCACTTTCTCGTGATCGATATTGAAACGAAACAACTCGTCCAGGACGTCGGCGGCTGGGATCACGTCGATAAACTCGGTATCTCGGTTGCGTGTGCGTACGACTCTAAAACGGATCAGTTCACAAGCTATCTTGAGAGTGAACTCCCGAAACTGATCGCCCTCTGTGAAGAGCGGCTCGTCGTTGGATATAACATTCGAGGATTCGATTTACCGGTTCTCGTTCCTTACGGACTCGAGATGAAGGGCCTCGATGTTTTCGACATCATGTACGATCTCGAAGCCCTCACCCGCCAGCGCTTCTTAAAGCTAGAATACGTCGCGCGTGGGACCCTGGGCACTGGAAAGAGTGCTGATGGACTTAAGGCCGTCGAATGGTGGAAGGCCGGAGAAGTTCAGAAGATCATCGACTACTGTCTTCAGGACGTTCGCGTGACTCGCGATGTGTTTCAGTACGGTCGGCAGAACGGCAGTGTAAAAATTCAGCGTTCAGAAGGCGCGGACGCGAACGTGGCCCAAGTTCCAGTGCAGTGGAATTAGACTCAAACGCATAAAATAAATTGCCGCGGCGCAAACTTCTCTGCGCTGCCTGAAAAATCCCTGAAGACCCTTGAAAAATCACGAATCGAGAGACGAACCTCGCACTTCGCGAATTTTTTTTGCGCCCAGGCTTGCCAGTTTTTCCTAAACCCATGCACACTTAAAGTATCCAGGGACGGGATGAGCGAACAAACCCATGGAAGGGTTTTTTTATTCTCATGAATCACTTAAAACTCCTCTCCCTCCTATCTTCACTTCTAATTATCACGAGTTGCTCCACCCCGGGACGTGAGGATGAGCGCGCGCCGTTTGAGGCGAATGGGAACCTAGAGACCGTCGTTATTCTCGGCACGAACGATATTCACGGAGCCCTAGCGCCTGAGAAGATGAAAACGAAGGACCCGACCCCGATTGATTATGAAAAGGGCGGCGCCGTTTACTTTGCTTCCCAGGTCCGGATTCTTCGTAAGCAGTATGGGGATCACCTTCTTTTGCTTGATGCTGGAGACGAATTCCAGGGCTCGATCGATTCGAATCTCGAAGAGGGTCGCCCGATGGTGAGCTTCTTTAACGAGCTCGGCTACACGGCTGCAGTCGTCGGTAATCATGAGTTCGATTTCGGTCCTGAGGGGAGCCAGGGGGCATTAAACACCGCGAACACGTCGGGCTTAGACCTTCGCGGAACTCTAAAGGCGCGGATGCGGGAAGCGAAGCACCCCTACTTGGCTGCTAACATTTACGATAAAAAGACGGGAAAATTTCCAGGCGTTCCTGGGACTGAAGCATCAACACTCGTTCGCGCTGGCCGCTTAAATATCGGAATCGTCGGTCTCACCACCCTCGACACCCCAACGACGACGCGGCCTGAGTACGCAAAGGGTCTCGAGTTTAAGGAGATGAGTGAGATCGCTATTCGTGAATCGAAAAAGTTACGCGACCGAGGCGCCGATCTCGTACTCCTCCTCACGCATTCGGGCGTGTTCTGTAACATTCCTGTCGCGGCTGACCGCGCAGGCCGCACGGGGCTTATTAAATCAGAGAACGATTTTCAAACCGGCTGTGAATCGAATCACGAACTCCCCGCTCTGCTTAGAAAACTTCCGAAAGGAACTTTCGATGCGGTGGTGAGCGGGCATACGCATTCACTCGTGCACCACTGGATCGAAGGGGTTCCCGTGATTCAGGGTGGCACACGAAATACGTACTATAATCTGATTTATCTCACTTACGACTGGAATCAGAAAAAACTACGTTCGGAAAAAACACGGATCGAGGGTCCACTGCCGATCTGCCCAAAAGTATTTTCGAATCAGAGAAACTGTAACGGAGATGCGCCGGAGCCATCGAACGGACGGGGTGGCCTTACGACGCCGAAACTTCGAGGAGTGAATGTTACCGAAGACTCTTCGATGGAAGCGCTTCTGGCGCCTGTCTTCGCTAAAACTGAAGCCAAGAAAAAAGAAGTCGTAGGAGTGGCCTCACGCCCGATCGCACATACACGCGAGGTGGAATCCCCTCTTGGAAATTTTGTGGCCGATGCTGTCCGTGATTCTATCGGAACACAGATCGGACTTACGAACCCTGGCGGGATTCGTGCAAACTGGGAATCGGGAAATATCCAC